>NZ_JANRHH010000041.1 GCF_030433435.1 Polycladomyces subterraneus | reverse complement strand
TCATGGTTTTACCCAGTGGGAAAGATTGGTTCGCCACTGGAACCTCATACCATGACGTCCACAGGAACAAGCCCACCTCCAGTGGGATGAGCACCGCTCATATGTTCGATTATACAGCGAATTGGTTGCTCTTGCCATCCCCAAAAGGGGATGCCGAGCAACGCCGCCTTTCATCCCACGATTGAAACCGTGGGCTTTCATGCGGCTTTTCTGTAAAATACACCTTGTGGCAAAGTAAACCGGTTGCCTTGGGAAGTGGTGTTGTCTGCTCTCACTCCCGGCACCATGAGGAAAAGTAAAACCAGCACCAATAAAGACGAGACTCTCTTCATTAAGCTCCCCCCCTGTCGATATGGTGAAACCGTTTGCGCAAATTATTGTATGAAATATATGAATACAATTGCAAGTAAATTCAGTTGACGTTAAAGAAGGATGGATCTTTTCCAGAAAGCTACTATTTCATGGAATATGCGCCTTTTCCCTTTGCAATTCCGCGTCCGAGCATGTATGATGATGGGTGGAAACGTTGTCGAACGTGTCTTTGCATTGTATAAATGTGGTAGAATCGTTGACCTGAGAGAAGGGCGGCTCTCTATCCTGCGAGCAGGGAACAGGTTACTCGGATCGGCACCCTTTCCGAAGTGCAGTTGACCTGCTTCGGTTTGAAAGAGGTGGAGAGATGGATTCCTCTGTTATCTATGAGGAACAGACACCGTATTTCGTGTTGCTCTATCGAAAAAGCGGCCTGATGCGCTTGTTGGAGACGGTACTGTTTCTCGCCGGGTTTGCCGGAGTGTTCTTGCTATTTCCTTACCGCTCTGTCCCGTTTATCATGGGCACGATCGTTGCGGCGGCTATGGTGATATTCGGGTTTCCCGCACTGTTTCGGGCGTTATATCGTCCGCGTTACATTCTTTATGAGGACAAGCTGGTGATTCATATGGGAAATCAGAGAGAAGAAATTCCATTGGTCCAGATTGAACCAGCTTATGATTTGCCCTATATTTTCCGAATTCGAGGCAAACGCCGTCCGCTTTTAGTCAGCAATCAATTCGTGGATCAATTGCAAACTCAGTTGGAGATCATTCGGCGAACAGGAGCTCGAGGATGAACCAAACCTATTTCCGTGATACGATCGCAGAGATTGATCTCGATGCCATCACACATAATGTTCAACAATTTAGAAATCGATTTCCGTCATCGGTCAAGCTCATGGCGGTCGTCAAGGCGGACGCCTATGGTCACGGTGCTGTTCCCGTGGCGAAAACCGCGCTGGAAGCCGGTGCGACCCATCTGGCTGTTGCCTTTTTGGATGAAGCGCTGGAGCTGAGAAATGCGGGGATCGAAGCGCCGATCTTGGTGTTGGGGTATACCCCGCCCGCAGCGGTGGCGGAGGCCGTGCGCCGCGATGTCACATTGACCGTGTATACGGAAGAGGTTGTGGACGAGGTGGCAAGCCAAGCCGCCCGATTGGGACACAAAGTACCGGTTCATGTCAAGGTGGATACCGGCATGGGCCGATTGGGATTGTTTGAAGATGAAGTGTTGCCGTTTTTACACAGGATCGGACGGTACGATTCGATCGAGGTGGAAGGGTTGTTCACCCATTTCGCCACGGCGGATGAAATGGACAAATCCTATACGAAATGGCAACATGAACAATTGGAGCGTATCATCGTTCGGTTGCAATCGGAAGGGATCAAGATCCCGCTTGTTCACTGCGCCAACAGCGCCACGGCGATTGATTTACCAGCGTATGCACATCAATTGGTTCGTTTGGGGATCAGTATGTACGGGTACTATCCCTCCGCCGAAGTGAACCGCGAAGCGGTGGACTTGCGCCCGGCTCTGACGTTGAAAACGAAAATTGTCCATCTCAAACGGCCGCCTGCGGGTATGGGTGTCAGTTATGGAAAAACGTTTGTTTCCGACGGGACACGCTGGATCGCGACCATCCCCGTGGGATATGCAGACGGTTTCAACCGTTTGCTCTCCAATCGAGGTGAAGCGCTGGTCAACGGACGCAGGGTGCCGATCGTCGGCAGGATTTGCATGGATCAGACGATGCTGGACGTGACCGAAGCCATGCCGGTCAAGGTGGGAGACGAAGTGGTTCTCTACGGAATGCAAGGGAAAGAGCGGATCACGGTCGACGAAGTGGCGGAAGCGTTGGGCACCATCTCCTATGAAGTGACATGCATGATAGGTTATCGCGTGCCGCGCGTCTACAAAAAAGGCGGACGCATCATCGGTGTGGTGAATCGATTGGGACAAGCAAACTTTTAACATCCCCGATAGAAACTGCTGGACAGGTGCGACCCTATGGTGAAAAATCCGCGGGAATAGGCGGGGAACAGCAGGAATTTTGTCGTATGGGTCGAATAAATTTATAAAGTAGCGAGCAGGAAAAACCAAGTGCGAAAACACCTAAAACTACTACGCGAGTGAAAAGCTCGTTAGACTGAATCAAGTAGGCTTGGACGAAGCCATCGTGGATGGATGTGGGTTGCCACGCCGGATGAAGCGAGAAGCTCACGGCGACCAAAGGGAGTGCCTTGGTGTTTAGCCGTGTGAAGAAAGTCACAGTGTTCTCCCCGGTCCGTCTTGGGGAGGCGGACTCATTTGATTAAAGTATATTTTTGCAACCCTTACGTCATAATGGTAGTATTGTAAGGGAAATCGCCAACGGTGATGATTGGTTGGGGGTGCGAAGTTTTGTCCGAAACCAAGCGAATCATGATCAGCCTACCCAAGCATCTGTTGCAAGAAGTTGACGGTATGGTGGCGAAAGAGAATTCCAATCGAAGTGAGTTTATCCGCCAAGCGATGAAGCTGTACCTGCAAGAGCGGAAAAAACGGTTGATCCGTGAGATGATGCAGCGCGGCTACATGGAGATGGCGAAAATCAATTTGAATATTGCTTCCGAGGCCTTCGAAGCCGAAGAAGAAGCGGACGACACTTTGGAACGACTGGTTAGTGGGGTGTAACCATTTGATTGTCAAGCGTGGCGATGTTTACTTTGCCGATCTATCACCAGTGGTTGGATCGGAACAGGGTGGGGTCAGGCCTGTTCTGGTCATCCAAAACGATATAGGCAACCGGTTCAGCCCCACCGTGATCGTCGCCGCGATTACCGCTCAAATTCAAAAGGCCAAGTTACCCACCCATGTGGAGATCGACGCCAAAGCCTACGGGTTTGATCGGGACTCGGTGATTTTGTTGGAGCAGATTCGTACGATTGATAAACAGCGCCTGACCGACAAAATCACCCATTTGGATGAGGAAATGATGAATCGGGTCAACGAAGCGCTGATGATCAGCTTGGGTTTGATCGACTTTTGACGAGGGATATGGAATGCCACGCGCGTTCCCTATCCCTTTTTTGTTGAAAGAACACGGGAATCGGGATACAATGCAGTTGAGCTGAATAGAGTGGTAACCACTCATAAGTGAACTGGGCAGCTGGTCCCGGATAGATCATGAGCGTAAGTCAAAGGCGGACGTACAACGGGACGAGGTGACACTATGGATGAGCATTTGAAACGCCAATATGAGGAATTGCTAAGTTCCTATTCGCGGGAGAAGCGTGAGGACCATCTCTACGCTGCCCAACAGTTGAGCAAGTGGATGATGGAGCAGCGCATTCCCCCGGAGGAGATCATCAGTATGCACGCCGCCGCCGTGAAAAAGATGCTCCCCGATGTCCCGCCCGTCGTAATAGACATGTTCGATCTATTGATCGAGATCATGATCGGTTACGGCATCGCATATAAAGAGCATGAATCACTGATTGACCGCCAACGGGAACTGGAGTATGAGATCGAAGTGGCCGTCGGCATGCAGCAAACCTTGCTCCCCCGTTCTACTCCCCAGTTGCCAGGTACTGAAATCGGGGCCGTCAGTATTGCGGCCAACAAAATGAGCGGTGACTACTACAACTTCGTCGATCACGGGGAAGGGAAAGTCGGAATCGCTCTATCTGACATCATTGGTAAAGGGATTCCCGCAGCCTTATGCATGTCGATGATCAAGTACGCCATGGATGTATTGGTCCACAATCCGCCAGGGCCGGCCGAAGTGTTGCGCAATCTGAATGCGGTGGTGGAGCGCAACGTCGATCCCAGTATGTTTATTACCATGGTTTACGGGGTGTACAATTCAAAAGACCACACGTTCCGCTATGCCACGGCGGGCCACGAGCCTGGTTTGCTATACCGGGCGGAGGAAGGAACGTTTCACGATCTGAAATCCCGCGGGCTTGTTCTTGGTGTGTCACGGGATACCACTTACCAAGAGTTTCAGGTCCAGTTGAAACCCGGAGATGCCATCATTCTGTTTTCTGATGGGGTGACGGAATGTCGGATTGACGGACAATTTTTAGGAAGGAAACGATTTCAAGAAATAATTTTAAAATATTTGGACAGGCCAGCTCAAGAAGCGGTGGAATCGATTTATCAGCATATATACGAATTGGCTAATTACAAGTTGAAGGACGACCAGACCATCCTATTGATTCGTCCGAAACCATTATCAGATGGATAAAAGAGGTGTTTCGAGCTTTCGGAAAACGGGTACTCTAGTAGCGGAGGTTGAAGCGAATGAACGTATCCATCAAAGAACGGCAGGATTCTGACAGGATGACGACATTGGAAGTAACAGGCGAGATAGACGCCTTCACGGCCCCCCAATTGAAAGAAAAACTGATGCCGCTATGTCGGGACAGCCGTGTGGTGTATCTGGACTTATCGCAAGTGGATTATATCGACAGTACGGGATTGGGTGTCCTGATCGGTGCGTACAAGTCCTTGCGGGCTGCGGCGGGACGTCTCGTTATCACGGGGGTCAGTCCGCGTTTGGAACGGTTGTTCCGGATCACCGGCTTGAATGAGATCATCGAGATTGAAGGGACGCAGGAGGACGAATGATCATGAAAGATCAACCGAGGGACCTGATCGAGCTGACCATTCCGGCCAAAGCTGATTACGTGGGCGTAGTGCGATTGGCTATTTCCGGCATCGCCACCCGTATGGGTTTCTCATATGATGATATTGAAGACTTGAAACTGGCGGTGGCGGAGGCGTGCACCAATGCAGTCCATCACGCATACCGGGGAGAAGGCGGAGAAATCTCTATCTGTTGTAATCTGTACGTCGACAGACTGGAAATCGAGATCATCGATCAAGGGTGTAGCTTTGACGTATCGGCCGTCGAAGCCAAAGCGGGTCCAATCAACGGGCGGATTCCCTATCACGCCTTGCGCGAGCGAGGTTTGGGTCTCTATTTGATGAAGTCGCTGATGGATCGCGTGGAGATCAAAGGCGACAATGGTGTGGTGGTGACGTTGACGAAGTACATCAGGAGGGACGAGGTGGAGGCAGATGTCGACTCGCCCACAGAAACCCGATCTCACTGACGCAGAGGTATTGGAGAAGATTCGTCAATACCAGGAGAGCGGAGACAGTGCCATTCAGGAAGAGCTGGTCACGCATTACACCGAATTAGTGGAAACTTTGGCGTCCAAATTCGCCCGTGGCAGTGAACCTTATGAAGACCTTGTACAAGTGGGGATGATCGGGCTCTTGGCTGCGTTGAAGCGGTATGATCCCGCCTATGGCCGGAGTTTCGAGGGATTCGCTGTGCCCACGATCGTCGGCGAAATCAAACGGTACATCCGTGACAAAACGTGGAGCGTACATGTGCCACGCCGCATCAAAGAGCTGGGACCGCGTATCAAAAAAGCGGTAGAAGAACTGACTTCGAAATTGCATCGATCTCCGCAGATCGAAGAGATCGCCCAATACCTCAACGTGACACCTGAGGAAGTATTGGAGACGATGGAGATGGGACGCAGTTACAATGCCGTTTCCGTCGATACCCCGATCGAAGCGAGCAGTGATGGTTCTCAGGTGACGCTGTTGGACATCGTGGGAGACGAAGATGAAGGTTATGAGCATGTGGACCAGCGTATGTTGCTGGAAAAAGCGTTTCAGGTATTGACTGAGCGTGAACGGGAAATCATCCGTATGACGTTTTATGAAAATATGAGCCAGAAACAGGCTGGGGAACGGCTTGGCATTTCCCAGATGCACGTATCCCGTCTTCAGCGGCGAGCCTTGCGGAAACTAAGGGAATCGCTGAGGATGGAGCCTTCGGAATGCATGTGAGCGAACCTGTGATATCCCTGATTTTGCCAACGTTGGGCGCCTCGTTGGTTTTTTGTCATGCCCCGTGAAACTCCTTCCCCTGATTCTCCATCTGTTGTTCCCTCCGTTAAGACTGTTTACTTCCTTCAAAAAACACCGAGGGTGACTCCGTTTGTCACGATCCGTTCATTTGCGTCCTCGGGTATGGCGGAGTATCATGGTGGAGTCGAAGATTTTTCTGAATACGGGAGGCGGTTATGCAGGTTCAAGAGATGTTGCGTCTGATTGCCGAAGAGTTGGGCATTCAGGTCAAACAAGTGCAGGCCAGTGTCGAATTGATGGAGGAAGGTAACACAATCCCCTTTATCGCCCGTTACCGAAAAGAGCGGACAGGTGAGCTGGATGAGGAACAGTTGCGTGCGATCGCAGATCGTTATCAATATCTCGTTCAGTTGAATCAGCGAAAAGAAGAAGTTATCCGGCTGATCGATGAACAGGGCAAGTTGACGGACGAATTGAAAGAGCGGATTCTGCAGGCGGTTAAATTGCAGGAAGTGGAAGACTTGTATCGACCGTTCCGCCCCAAACGGAAAACCCGCGCCTCCGTGGCCAAAGAGCGTGGGTTGGAACCGCTGGCGGAGGCGATGCTGCAGGCGAAAAGTGAAGCGGAAGTGACCGCTTTGGCGCCGCAGTTTGTCGATGAGGAAAAAGAGGTGAAAACCCCGGAAGAGGCGCTGGCCGGGGCGATGGACATAATTGCCGAGGCGTTGTCTGATGATGCCGAGGTACGCAAATGGGTGCGGGAGTACACTTGGAAACACGGGGTGCTGGTCTCCTCGGCCAAAGATCCGGACGTGCGCAGCGTCTATGAAATGTATTACGATTATCGTGAACCTGTACATAAAATGCCATCCCACCGCATTTTGGCGGTGAACCGCGGCGAACGCGAGGAAATCCTGCGCGTGCAGGTGGAAGTGGAAGATGGCCCGATTATGGAACGCTTGTACCGATGGTTTTCCGTTCCGACGCACGCCTATCTGCGTCAGGCTGCAGAAGATGCATACAAACGGCTGATCGCTCCGTCGATTGAACGTGAAATTCGCTCGGCTATGACGGAAAAAGCGGAGGAACAAGCGATCCATATCTTTTCGGAAAACCTGCGAAACCTGTTGTTGCAACCGCCGGTACGCGGCAAAACCGTACTGGGTGTTGATCCCGCTTACCGTACGGGTTGTAAGCTGGCCGTGGTGGACGATACAGGCAAATTGCTCCATGTTGGTGTGGTCTACCCCACACCGCCGCAGAACAAAGTGGCTGAAGCAAAAGCTACCGTCAAGCGGATCGTGGAAGATTACGGTGTCGATCTGATCGCGATCGGAAATGGGACGGCATCGCGGGAGACGGAAGCGTTTGTCGCGGAGCTGATCCGTGAGATGGATCTGGAATTGTACTACGTGATCGTCAATGAAGCGGGAGCCAGCGTCTATTCCGCATCCAAACTGGCCCGGGAGGAATTTCCCGACCTGGACGCGGCACAGCGGAGCGCGGTTTCGATCGCCCGCCGTCTGCAGGATCCGTTGGCGGAATTGGTGAAAATCGAGCCCAAAGCCGTTGGTGTAGGGCAGTACCAGCACGATGTATCGCAAAAACGGTTGGCGGAAAGCCTGACTGCGGTAGTGGAATCGGCAGTGAACCACGTGGGGGTGGATGTCAACACTGCATCCGTTTCCCTGTTGCAATATGTATCGGGTATCAGTGCATCGGTGGCCAAAAACATCGTGAAAAGGCGCGAAGAACAAGGGCGGTATCGCAACCGGGAAGAGCTGAAGGAAGTTCCCCGTCTGGGTGCCAAAACGTTTGAGCAGTGTATCGGCTTTTTGCGCATTCCCGATGGTGAGAACCCGTTGGACCGAACGCCCATCCACCCCGAATCGTATCCGGTGGTGGAGCGTCTGTTGGCGGCGTTGGACAGCCAACCGGAAGAGATCGGAACTGAATCGCTCAACCAAAAGCTGCGACAGGTCGATGTGGAAGCGATGGCTGAACGTTTGGATTGCGGCGTCCCCACCCTGCGGGACATCATCTCCGCATTGCTCCGACCTGGACGAGACCCGCGCGACGAACTGCCGGCCCCGATTTTCCGCTCCGACGTGTTGAAGCCGGAGGATTTGAAACCGGGTATGCAACTGAAAGGCACCGTGCGCAATGTGGTCGATTTCGGTGTGTTCGTGGATATCGGTTTGAAAAATGACGGGTTGGTGCACATCTCCAAAATGAGTGAACGGTATGTGCGGCATCCGATGGACCTCGTCTCGGTGGGGGACATTGTGGACGTTTGGGTGCTGAAGGTGGACTTGGAACGGGAACGCGTCGGACTGAGCATGATCCCGGTATCGACAGAGGACACGATGTGATTTTCGTCTTCACGAGATTTCGACCATCTTCTTTTTGTCCTGTGTGTTCGCGGATTTGATCAACGACAGGGGGCTTGTCCCCCTCTTTTTTCAATAAAAAAAAAGCCCGTTGCGGGCTCTGACTTCAATGTTAATCAAAATAAGCGAATTGAATGTTACGCTTATATTCCAGGTACAGACGGATGGCACCAACAATAGCCACTATCAAGGAAGCGATGGCCGAGATCAGTGTGGCAATTGCAGCTGCCTGTTGCATGGCATCTACACCCCCTGGTTGAAAATCACCTTCACCATAATAGCAAAGGAACCAGAAGGCATCCATAGAAAATATACCCATATCATGAATGGTCATCCACTGTTAACGAGCCGTTTCCATGTGCGGATTTATAACCATTTCCGGAGGCGAGTAAAGGAGATCCACCCCAGTAAATTGATCCGGTTCGCTTTTCCTTTTTCTTTGATGGCATGATATACACGACCCAAGAATTCCTCCCATTGGCGACCGAGCGCTTCTTGGCTTTCCTTTATTCTTTTGTATTCCTCGATGCTCAGATCTAAAGCCTGTTCGATATGGGAAAAGGCTTGGGACAGATGTTGGTCGATGTTGTCCCGGTTGTTCACAGTGGTTCCTCCTTTTCGACATCACGGAAGCATATCCAGTTCCCGGTCGAACCGTTTTTTCATGCGCTCAAACTGAGCTTCCGCTATAAAATCTTCCATCTCTTCCTTCATCCTGCTCCATACATAGTTTCCCCGTTGCCGCATTGGCTGACATACCTGCTTCGCAATAGGGAGAATCGCCGGAACGGCCAGGATCAAAGCCGTTCCGACAATCCATTTATCCATTGATTTCCAAATCATACGATTGTCCCCCCCAGTCTGGGTGTTGTCCGGTTGGCCATTGGCTGGTTATTGGCAGATAACATCGCAATCAGCGGTTCCGAGACTTTCGACACTAGACCTGCCACTAAAACGATGGGCACCCAATCCCTCAAGCCGAGAGGCGCAGTGTGCAGAAAACGAGCCACGGGTGGAATATAAATGGACCCGAGCAAAGTGAGAAGGGATGCACTCAGCGCACCCGTAAGAAAACGGTCTTTGGTCCACTCTGAGAGACGTTCTTCGGAACCTTCCTGTCGCCATGATAAAGTCTGGATCAGCTCACCCAACACCAAGGTGGCAAAAACGGTCGTTTGAGCGACAAGCAACGAACTGCCGCGACGCAGTTGCATCAGGAACAGACCGAGTGCTCCGGTGCTTAATAATGCTCCACGGGTAACCACTTTCGTGTACAGTGAGCGGTCCACAATGTCGGTGCGACGGGTTTGTTTGGTTTTGTTCCCCGGGTTAACCGCCAGAATCATCGCGGGCAACGCATCCGTCATCAAATTCATCAGTAGGATTTGGATGGGGATCAGCGGCATCGGTAAACCAGCGATAACAGCTGCGCCTGTGATGATGATCTCCGCCAAATTGCCGGTCAGCAAGCATCCCACCGCTTTTCGGATATTGCTGATGATGGTTCGTCCCTCTTTCACCCCTTCGACGATCGAAGCGAAATGGTCGGTTTTCAATACCATGTCCGCCGCTTCCTTGGTTACTTCGGTTCCCGTCAACCCCATGGCGATCCCTACATTAGCCTGTTTGATTGCAGGGGTATCATTGACACCGTCTCCGGTCATGGCCACAACTTCGCCCCGTTTTTGATAGGCGGTGACGATCCGAAGTTTGTGTTCAGGTGTTACCCGTGCAAAGATGGATATCGATGGAATCCTGCGCTCCAGTTCCTCGTCGTCGATTTGATCCAATTCCCGTCCTGTGATCACACTGGTTTCATCGCTGTAGATCCCGATTTGTTTGGCGATGGAAATGGCCGTCATGGGATGGTCACCGGTGATCATCACTGTTTTGACCCCCAGTTTCCTTGCTTGATCGATACTTTCCGCCACATCGGGTTTCGGTGGATCCATCATTCCCATGATGCCGAGGAAAATGAGGTTGTTTTCTTCCGGACAATTCCCCTCATTCTCCAGATGCTCCACATCGCGGTAGGCAAAAGCCAAAACACGAAGGGCTTGACTCGCCATTGCCTCATTCTTGCGGAGGATGGCCGCTTTTTCTTTTTCTGTCAGCGGGAGGATTTGTCCTCCGGATTGAATACGATCGCACAGCGGTAATATGGATTCCAAGCTCCCCTTGGAAAACAGATAACACGTTTCCTCACTTTTTTTGCATGCCACGGTCATTCTGCCGTTGGCGGAATCAAAGGGAATTTCGTGGATACGCGTCCATTCGGAAAGATTCTCCTGCATCTGTGCTTTTTGAGCTAGGGCTAATAAGGCTCCCTCCGTGGGGTCACCTTTGACCTTCCAACGCCCCTCTTCCTCAAAAATTTCGCTGTTGTTGCACAGCAGGCTGATTTGCATCATTCGACTCATTTCGGGATGGTTTCTTTGAAACGTTTTTCCCGATTCTTCCGCGATGATGTTTCCTTTTGGAGCATAACCGTTTCCTTCCACACGCCAATCTTCGTTCAAGGTAGCGATCTTTTTCACAGTCATTTCATTTTGCGTGAGCGTGCCGGTCTTGTCAGAGCAGATCACCGTGACTCGCCCCAGGGTTTCCAAAGTGGACAAGCGCCGGATCGGAGCGTTTTTCCGGGCCATCCGATAAATGCCGGCACTCAAAGCGATCGTGACCGTTACGGGAAGTCCTTCGGGAATAGCGGAAGCCGCCAAAGCAATGGACGTGCTGATCATTTCGGGCAAGGGAATACCCCGCATCAGGCCAGTCACGCACACTGCTGCGGCAACGATCACCGCTCCTTTTACAAAGGTTTTGCTCATGGAAGTAATCCGTTCTTGAAGGGGTGTTGTTTGCTTCTCGAAATTATTTCCCGACAGGACACGCCCCATTTCCGTTTGAGATCCGGTGTTGACCACAATGCCGATCCCTTTGCCCCGGATGACATCCGTTCCCATATAGAGCATGTTGTTTCGATCGGATAGAGGGGAATCGGCCGAAACGGGTTCGGGACTTTTTCTGACGGCTACAGATTCTCCCGTCAACACCGATTCATTGACCTCCAGATTCCAGGAAAGAAGAAGACGCAGATCAGCAGGAACACGATCTCCCGCTTTCAGGCAGACTACATCCCCCGGAACCAAATCTGTTCCCGATGTCTCCACCGTTTGTCCCTTACGGATGACACAGGTCACCGGTGGCTGGTACTGGTTCAACGCTTCTACCACTTTTTCTGCTTTTCGCTCCTGCATGGCCCCTACAGCGGCATTGGCCAACAATACCGCTCCCATGGCAAGACCATGAAAAACGTCTCCAGTTAAAAAGGACAGTGCGGTGGTTCCCACCAGCAACAGGGTACTAAACTCTTTAAATTGCTCGAAGAAAGATACCCACCATGACTTTCTCTCACGGGCTTGCAGTCGATTTTCCCCGTATTGCTTTTTCAGCTCCTGCACTCTGAAGGGGTCCAACCCCTGGCTTTGTTCCACATGAAAATATCTCAGTACGTCGGACGCTGTTTTCTCATGCCAGCGGAGATCGGGTTCGGAAAGCAAACCTTCAGAAGTGGCGGAAACCTCCAGCAAGGCCTGTTCATTGTTTTTCAAAACGGTAGCTCTCAATCTCTTTTCATTCATTTTTACCCTGGATAGGAAGATGAGAGAGAGAGCATCGGCTATCAAATTGATGGTAAATGCACTAACCCGAAACGGGAGAGCCAACAACGGTCCTAAGGCATTCCAAAATTTAGATACCCGAACATGCTGATGGATCAATTGATCGGTCCGTTCCGCGATAAGACGGGCCTCCATCATCGAATTCAGGAGATTGCCTGTGGTACGTGGAATTTTCTGTCCTAACATCGTCTCCTTTATGGAAGCGGTACGGGAAGAAGACACCCAAATCACTTCTTCTCCGCGCTGACGGAGGCATCCAATCCGTTCTTTGATTTCATCGGGACCGAGGGAGGACCAACTTGAGTCGATCCGATATCGGCGCAATACATCCGCTTTGGCGTCAGAGGTTTCCAACACGGCAACGGTCCAATCCGGTTGGCGATACCGTTGAAATTGCTCAAAGATCGGGGTCAATCCACCTGTGGAACGGTACAGGATCCCTTGTACTTGGCTGACATCACCGGTTCGAACGACGGTGAACCATACTTGATATCCTTTCCGGATCAGCCGCTTAGCCGGGAGAAGGTAGGAGCCGCCGTCCAATCCAACCTTTTGCAAGTATCGGAGCGTACCAAAAAAGACGTCATGGTTTTGGATTCGTCCATATACACCCTCATCCGCTTCCTGAACATGGAAAGCGGTTCGGATGGTCCGGCCTGTTTCCCCCGCCTTTTGAAGGATTTCCTCTTTCCAGGGATGTTTTGTTTTTTGTAACAGAGTGGCGGTCCAACACCACAGTCGTGCTTCGTCTTCTCTGTCCGCCATGCAAAACAGTTCCTGGCTGTCCGGGGTGAACAAAAGTGAATCATTTTCAAACAAAAACGTTTTGGTCCGGGCCAGTTGAGGGAGCGAACCGTTTTCAGGGATGGGCAATCTTTTCTCCTGGCAGCGGAGTTCTGCACTTTTCCAAGCCGGCTCCACAGAAATGGTAGCGGTTCGTGGATTGGCACCCAACAAGACAGCCAACCCCCGAAGCGGGTCCTTCGTTACCGCCCAGGTAGCTCCTGCCAACAATCCCCCCCACTTTTCCGCCCGTCGACTGTAATCTTGGATATCGGATGAGACATAGTCAAAGGTGTTGGGGTCTTCTTTTCGGTTCTGGTGATATTTCCAGTTGATGTATTGAATGATGCTAAGACCAGCCAATACAACCAAGTTTTCGCGAACAAGCGCCAGCGCAAAGGCGGCTGTTCCAAGGATAAGATCGGTGTTCCATTTTTTCCGTACGCGTAATTTTTGCAAGCCCCGTTTCAAAAAAGGGTAGCCCGTAGCCACGGAGATCAAGCTGGACAGGTAAAAAGGAACCATCCCTCTCGCTAAGGCGGATTTCCCCATATACGCCTGTTTTGCGCCGATGGCTCCTAAACCGAGCAGAGAAACGGTTAAGGGGAGTGGAGTCGTCCGATGAGACTGGACAGTATCGATTCCGACAGTCGATTGATCATCAAGCAAGGGTGTCGCGGAAGCTGCGACTTCCACCTTTGCCCGGTGACAAACTTGCGAAGAGTCGACTACCGGCCGTTTCTCGGACACTGATACCGACATATCGGCGGAATTGCGCTGCAGTGCAGACAGAATCAATTCCATTACCCTGTCTTTTGTCAACTGGGTCGGATCATAAAAGATCAGCATACTCCCAGTGACAAAACAAGGGTTTACCTTTTGGATTCCGATTTGCCCCGTCAAAAACGCAGCTAATTCAGAAGCTTTTTTTTGATTTCCTTTACATGACGATACCAGGACACGAATCCGTCCGGGCAACGCGTGAATGCAGCGAATAGGTTCGTTTTTCACCTTGATTCCCACCAATTTTCGGTTTAACAGGTTGTAGTGTTAACCAAACCAGCTGTCCATATACCGGAGTATGCACCGGTTGTTTTGGGCAACCTTTGAATTAGATAAGGAGGTGGATGGCGTGGACCTTAGAAAATGGATGAATGTTAAGTCGCCCGTGGGTTGGGCTGCAGCAGTAGCTCTTATCCTTGCTTTTTCGCCTGGAGCAAGAAAAACCGCCCGGCGGATGGCGATAAAGGGGACGGCCACAGCGATGAATATGGCTGAACAGGTCAAAGAAACCGCGATCGGGATGCAACAACAAGTGAAATCATGGATGAAGCGGGATCCCATGGAATTGGAAGACGTTCCTGATCCAACGCGGGAAGAGGTTGGCAAGCAATCCCCTGTTGGCGGGGAATTACGTTTGGATGGGTTTGAAGAGCTCCTGCAATCGTTGATGAAGCAGCTGGAAAAACAACAGCAAGAGTTGGAGGCTCTTCGCCATCAAATGGAAAGCAGTCAGAAACCGGATGGGTCCGGATCCTAACAAACGGACAGGAGGTGGTCACACATGAACATGTTACGAAACAGTTCGGTCTGGGCGGGGGTTATCGCTGGCGGATTGTCACAGTGGAAAGATACGCAGGCGTATAGGCACGGAGAAATCCGTAAAGCGGATTACAAGGTGCATACTGTAGGCAATATCACCGGAGCTGCAGGATTGGCGGCTGGGATCGAGTATGGGGCGCTGTTGGGTACCATGGTTGTGCCCGGAATTGGTACCGTTGTGGGATCGATTCTGGGAGGACTTGCCGGGGATAAATTCGGACGCTTCTTGGGAGAAGGAGCCGCATCGATGGTTTACAAGCCGTCTGCCAGGGTGTGGCAGAATTCCTTCGATATGGACCATATGTAAATCAGAATTAGGAAAAACCCCTGACAGGCTCAGGGGTTTTTTAGACTTTTGTCAAACAGCGGGGGCTTGTCCCCCGTTTTTTATTATGTAGAGGAGGGAGGACAATTGGAGAAGGGAATGTCACTGGTTGACACCCATGTTCATTTCGATCAATTCCCCGAGGAAGAAGTGCCGGAAATCATCGAGCGGGCTCGGCAAGCAGGTGTGAACCATGTGGTGGCCGTGGCGTCGGGGGCGGACTCATGCCTCCGTTTGTTGGAGTGGAAACGAAGGTTACCGGACTGGTTCACTGTTGCTTTCGGCGTCCATCCGGAGCGGAAGACGGATGATGCGGAAGTGGAAACAGTGATCGAGCTGATCCGGCGGCATCGGGAGGAGATCGGTGCCATTGGGGAAGTGGGATTGCCCTATTACACACTGCCGGAAATGCGGCGAAAGCAACCGCCCTCTCCCGACGCGGTTGCCCGTTTGTCCCGTTTTCTTTTGTTGGCGGCAGAGCTTGATTTGCCGGTGGTACTGCATGCCGTCCACGAAACGGCGGAACCGGTCCGACAGCTGTTGCGCCGACATGGGGTAAAACAGGCGGTGTTTCACTGGCTCAAAGCGCCAGCTGATGTATTGCGACACATCGTGGATGATGGTTATCTCATCTCGGTGACACCGGATGTGCTTCACAGGGAACGGGACCGTGAGTTGGCCCGCCAAGTACCTTTGTCCCAGTTGTTGTTGGAAACGGATGCGCCGTGGGAATATGAGGGAAAAAGAGCGGAACCGGCGAGGGTAAAGGAAGTGGCGGAGGAAGTGGCCAGAGTGAAGGGTGTGACGTTTCGGCAAGTGTGCCAGCAAACGACGGAGAATGCACGACGCCTGTTCAGTATCGATACATCAATGGCGACGGGGTGGTAAAGCATCCTGTTCCTTTTCGCGATACGTGAACCAACACGCGTTGAGAAACCGGATCTGCTTACGGTCTTTGCCGTAGAACGCGCGCATCAGCTGGTTGCGCAACCATTTGGGCATGGTGATCCCTCCCGGTATCAACGTTTCTCTTCATACAGGGTATGAAAAAGCCCCGGTCCGCGTGAACAGCGATCGGGACTGACGAGATCAGGGATTCATGTTGATTCAGTTGAAATGTGAAGATGTTGTCTCAGTTAACCAGGTGAGATTGCTGCAAAGTGATTGAATCGCACGCGATTTCGTGAGCGGGGCCGAAATCCCATCGAGCGATTTTCGCTGTTGCTACAGAGTGGAGACGGGAAAGCGGCCCTCGGACTTTGTCATCAATCTGGCTCCGGTTAACCGGGTCTAGCGTAATGTTCGGCGATTTGCTGTCTGATCCACTCTTGGGTACAGCATTCATCCAATGCCTCTGGTTCGGATGAAATGGGCGATCCGCAGGTCGGGCAGACTGGTTGGGGAGGCGATTCGGGTTTCATAAGGCCACTCCTCGAGAAGAATGTTTGGTTTAGTATATTACAACAGAAGAATGAATGTGATGGTGTACTATAACAATCATCGAAACAAAAAAACGGTCCCCGAAGGCTGGTGGATCACAGACCTTCGTGGTCCGTCTCGGAGACAGCCATAGGAAAGCCGTTTTCCAGTTCTCTGCCGGACCTTTCCCTGATTCAGTCAACTCTGTGCATGCCGCTCCAAAAACCGGAGCAGATGCCCGTGAAACAAATCCGGTTGTTCCAAAGGCGGGAGATGTCCCGTCCCCGCCATTGTGATCAGCTCGCTTGTGGAATGGCGGATGCAATCCGTTGGGCAAGCGTTTAGATTTCCTCCCAATCTTGATCTCCCCGGATCACCAGCGTGGGTACATTGATTTCGGCCAAGCGATCGATGGTGGGTGGAAAATGCGGTATCCCTTTGCTTTCGCGTTTCCAGTAGTCCAGTACGGTTTGTCGCACGTATCGTCGAACTGCGGGAACCACTTCCGACCGCTTGCGGAAGGGACCTTCCACCCAAGTTTTCAGAAACTGTTCCAACGCTTGTTCCACCCGACCTTTTTCACGAAGCCGATGGATTTCCCTCTCGTTGGCGAGAAACGCGTCTGACCAACGATAGCCGCTTAGACCCGGATTGATCAGTACCAGGTTCCGCACTTGGTGTGGATACTGCAGCGCAAAGTCGATGGCGATTTTCCCACCGACTGAGATGCCGACGATGGATGCGCGGTCCACCCCCAACCTTTCCAACAGTGCATACAAATCGTCGTGATGGGTAAACGAGCCCGCAGCATCTCCGGATCGGCCCACTCCGCGCAAGTCGTAACGGATGACGCGGCTCATCCCACATCCGATGATTCAGTGGCATGCCGTGCAATAATACGACGGCTGGACCTTCCCCTACCGATTGGACATAAAACGGAACACCGTTGCATTCGATTTGGCCGGACATCCCATTCCTCCTTTCCGAGTGCAAGCGGGGACAGATTGACAATGATGATCCCGCCGACAACCAGTAGTAGTCCCGCCAACATGTGGTGAGAAAACGACTCATACAACAGAGCGCTTACAACAGCGAGCCGAACAGCGGGATCTAAACAGGAGCAGGGAGACTTTGCTTACTGGATGC
Source organism: Polycladomyces subterraneus (assembly GCF_030433435.1). Classification (NCBI taxonomy): domain Bacteria; kingdom Bacillati; phylum Bacillota; class Bacilli; order Caryophanales; family Thermoactinomycetaceae; genus Polycladomyces; species Polycladomyces subterraneus. The sequence continues at coordinate 89,632 of NZ_JANRHH010000041.1, read as the reverse complement.
AATTCCACAGCAGGAAACCGGTTGCCGAATACCCCGCGAATAAAATTGCCGGTCAGTCTGATGGGGCCCGATCACCTGACAAAGGGAAAGTCCGATTCCGCCTTCGCTGCCGGAATCGGACTTTTGTCGCACACAAAGGGTTTTGCACAGGTCGCTATTATGGTTGTACCACATTACGATAAGAACCGTAAATAACGGTTTTCGTCGTATTGGCGTTCGCTTGACAATGACTGTGTTCGCCCATAATATTGTGACATCCTCCCCCGAATAATTCGGGGGCATCCACTTAGGATGCATACAGTGAAGCACTGTAATTCGGTTCAGTGACACCATGCCAACCAAGATGGTAGGACATGGTCACGGGCCGTGCCACTCGGCCACTACTCCTCTTCATAGGAGATACCTTGAAAGCTTTTTCGAAGATATTGAGTGCCCCGTTTACATCCGCATGAGCATTCCAACCGCAAGAGCAAAGGTATAAACCTCTATGCTTTCGATTAGAAACAAGAATCTGGCCACAAGAGTGACAAGTTCTCGAAGTATTCCTTTCATCGATATGGTCTCGTACTTCCATTCCTGCCAGTTCACCTTTGTATTTGATCATGTTGATGATCTTGCGGTAAGGCCAGCCATGTAAACGTTGGTTCACGGAGTCACCATAGTCAATGTTCTCCCGAATCCCATTCAGATCCCCAATTGCAATCTCTTTTACTCCTTTTTTGAGGCATTCGGAAATCAGATGAGTTGTTGCAATATGTAAGAGATGATCTACCTGTTTACGCTCCTTGTGAGCGATTTGGAACCACCTGCGGGATCTTTGTTTCAGGTTTGCTCTGACTTTTTGCCAGTATCTCCGGATGGATTTGATCTTTCGTCCGGAGTACAAAGAGACAGTTCCATCATCGAATACACATGCCATGAGGATGGTCTCACCCAGATCGATTGCCACCCGTCCCGATCCTTCATTTTTACTAGTCTTCACTTCCACCATCAGACGGGCTTCCAGCTGCCCGGAAATCTTATCGTAGATGATGGACAGTTGCCTGATGCGCTCATATTGAACATGAGGACGATGGGAGATTCGGAAAGAGACACTTTTTACTCCATCCTGACGACTGGTTCCCAAACTGAGAGTCACTTTGTTCCCTTGGACTTTGAATCCACTCTGAACATATTTGAGGGGAGAGAGGGCAGTTTTTCTACGGAAGCCTGGTGCGTGATGCTTAGTCAGTCCCTTTTTCCTCAACTCAAAAAAACTCTTATATGCCTGGATCACCTCATCTCGTGTAAGTTGCACTGACATAGAGTAATATCCTCTAGTTCGTGGTAGCTCTTTCAAAATGAGATTGAGGTTTTTTCGAGAAACCTTTACTTTCCCTTTCTCCTCATACTCTTTTCGAAGATGCCATAAAAGACCATTGTATACTTTGGTAGCACAAAGCATGGCATCTTTCAGCACAGCTTCTGTTTTAGGATCTGAATGAATCTTTGCTTTGATGGTAAGGATAGGCATTTATTCATTCACCTCCTTCCTGTTTTGTTTTTTGTCCATCAATGTATCGCTGGTTGATTTCACTTGATACATGCCCAGCCGATCCAACATAGTAGCTGGGATTCCATAAATGGTCGTTACGAAGTATGTTCTTAAGTTCAGGATGTTTTGTAAAAAGGGTTCGAGCGGTAGATCCTTTCAGTACTTTTGCAATAATAGAAGGAGCTACCTTAGGAGGAGCAGACAAGAAAACATGTACATGATCATCCATTACTTCAAGAGCAATCAACTCATATCCGTGTTCTTGACATAATGCTTTTATTGCTTCTTTCAGTGTCTCATCCACTGGTGCTCGCAGAACCCTTCTACGATATTTGATAGACCATACGAAATGGTAATTAAGGCTATAAACTGCTGCTCCTGTTGACCTCCAAGATTTTTTTCTCATACCATTATGGTATACCTTATATCAAGAATTTTCAATCTTAAAGAGGCGAGGGGGTCCGTGTATCCCCTCAATGAATTGAGGGGGATTACTGCCCCCTCGCGCTCCCCCAATATCTAAATAGAGTGGTAGTTTCGTCACTCATTTTTTGAAAACGTTTTCAATTATCTTGGAGGGGGTGGATGATGTAGTGATGGACAGGTTTAAATGGAAGCGGGTGTTGTCGTTGGTATGTATCCTGGCATTGGCGTTCCCGGTGGCGGCGGTCGCTTCTCCCGCTCACAATGAGATGACTCGTTCCACGACGGAGAAGCTGGCCCTGAAACGATATGTAGCGGCCGGGGACCGGTCCTATGTGATCGGTTCCGAAGACGGTAACTTTCCGCCGATGGGTTGGCATATCCGCGGGGAGATGGGAGGCGTCTGGACCCATCCGATCAAATTGTTGGACGGATATTGGTTCGGTGTGGATGGACAATGGTTGCAGTCGGCGGAGCGTTACACTACCGAGCCCGGATCTGTGCGGATGGACTATCCTGTGGCCCGGGGCGTTAAAGTGACACGGACGGAATTTGCGCCGGACGGTTTGCCCGTGGTGATGGTGGGGTTGACGGTGCGGAATGTGTCCCGTGAGGACGCTGCCGTCCCGATCACCATGGATGTGCGAAGTGAACTGATGGGTGCTTATCCCTGGGGATGGAGCGAGCCGAACAGTGCCAAAGAGGCCAACGGGAAGGACATAGCCCGTTACGATGCAGACAACGGGCGTTTGATCTTCCAGGAGACAGGCAAGCCGTGGTTCGCGTTGGTACAAGGGATGTCCCAACCGGTGCAGGGACTTGTAGGGGATGACATTTGGGGTTCTGTCCCTGCACAAAAACGACAGGAATACCTAGAAAACGGCAACGGAACTGGAGGGCGACTAACCTGGACATTACGCGTGCCTGTAGGTAAAGAGGTCACCTTTTGGGTGGCGGTAGCCGGTTCGCACCATTCTCAGAAGGAAGCTGCACAAGCTTTGCAGCAGGCGCTGGCTCATCCACAGGCATTGCTTCAAAAGAAACGGGAAGACCGCAAAAGATTGCAAAGACAGACACAGGTGCGACTGCCCGACGCCAAACTGCAACAGGCATTTGAGTGGGGCAAATGGAACATGGCCGATTTGAGGAGAACGGTAACCGACATGCGGATCCGGGACGTGAAGGAGGGGAAAGCCGACCCAGATCAACCGCTGGGTGTTTTGTCGCAGGTGACTGGCATCGGTGCGGGATTTCCGGATTATCCGTGGTACTTCGGCACGGATGGCGCATACACGGCGTATGCCTTGGTGGTGTCCGGTCAGTGGGACACAGCGATCCAGCACCTTCGGACCATTCGTGACGTATCCCGTATCGTGAACGGCTCCACCGGAAAAGTCGTGCACGAAATCACGACGGATGGCTCTGTCTATTACGGTACCAACGAATCCAAGGGTAACACCAATGAGACGGCTCAGTTCGCCACTGCGGTAGACTTGGTGTGGCGATGGACAGGAAATGATGCATTTCGCGATGAAATGTACGATTTCGTCAAAGACGGCATGCACACGGTGATGTCGGAGCTGGACCAAGATGGGGACGGTTGGCCGGAAGGGCTAGGCATGGTGGAACGGTCGGGGATGGGGGCTGAGAAGTTGGATGTGGCCGTATACACCCACCAAGCTTTGCAAGCGCTTCAGCGCATGGCCGAGAGCAAGGGGGATCGGGCAACGGCCAACTGGGTACGGCAACAGGCGGAACGTCTCCAAGCGTCTTTTGAACAGGCGTGGTGGATGCCTGGTGAAGGACTATATGCGGATTCGCTGTGTAACCGAGGGGATGAAACAGCGGCTGAAGGAGTGAATAGGTGCAAGCAACCCGGCCAGCAACTGCAACAGCGACACTGGATCAACGCCACCCCGATGGAAACGGGGATCGCCTCGGTACCCAATGCGCTGACGGCGTTGGCGCGGTTGGAGTCTTCGGAATTCACGGGTCCGACCGGCTTGTATCACACCGGAGTGGGAGGAGGTCCTGACGGAAAAGGTGAACTGAAAGTCTGGAGCCTGCCCAACTCGGTTATGGCCGTGGCTGAAGCCAATTACGGTCGTTTGGGAGAAGGTAAGGCATTGAAATATATGGACCTCATCGCTTCGGAATTGGATGTGGAAATGCCAGGCGCACTGACGGAAATCGCCCCCAGCCCAGAATACGATCCGTTCGTCGATTTCCGAGAGCGGGCCATGTTCATGCAGGCTTGGTCGTCCTACGGTGTGCAGTGGTCAGTGATTCATCATTTTGCAGGTGTCCGGCCGGATATGCCTCTTCATCGCTTGGAGGTGGTGCCGGATGTTCCTGACTCGTGGCCGGGGTTATCCGTCAGCCGATTGCGTGTCGGAAATGGCTATATTAACGTCGAGGCGAACAAGTCTGACAAGATGTATACCACCCGAGTATCTGCTCCTGCGGGATGGGAATTGACCATCGGGCACACACTGCCCGCCGGTGCGCGTGTCCGGCAGGTATGGTTGGATGGAAAGCATGTTTCGAACTATGAAGTGGCGAACACACCGCGTGGTACTGAGGTGCACGTGCACACCCGGACGGGAAAACCGCATCTGTTAACGGTGATCGTAGAGTAACAGGGTGTCAGTTTTCAGGACAAGCATCTATTGTCGTCAAGAAACGGACCGGAGATGGATTACCGATTTCCGTGACTTGTCTATCCTGTGAAATGAAAGCTCCTCTTTCCCCCCTGTAAAGCAGGGGGTTTTTTGTTTGTAATCCACCTGTACATGGAAAAAGAAAGAGGAATGAAGAACCACTCGACAGCTTGTAATAAAATTTCAAAATTAAAAAATCCCTCGAAATGGATAAGGAATATCCGATTGACAATGTGTGACAAGTGGGAGCGATGGATTTTCATCTTTTGGTGTAATCTGTAACGATTGGGTATAATTTTGTATATTATTTGTAGTTTTTATATAAAAGCGTTATGATGATAGTTGTGAGGTTGCAACCGTTTCTAGCAGTTTAATCGGGAAACCGTTACAATGAAAGCAGAATACGGGAAAAGGAGGGCAGGCGCATGAAGCTTTTGGGGGGCTGGTTCGAAAAGGGCGTGACCTGGGATGAATATGTGAGTGGCATGCAAGTGAACAAAGAAAACATGCTGTACATATACGAACAATACCGCATGCCTGATGAAGATCGTTTGTTTTACCAGCAGCTGCGTCCTAGGCAATGGCGGGTGATTGCGCTCACGGCGGATTGGTGCGGAGATGCCATGTTGTGTAATGCGGTTTTGAAGCGGATTGCGGAGGTGGCCGGATTTGAGCTTTCCTTTCTGATCCGTGACGAGAATCTGGAGTTGATGGATCAATATTTGACCAACGGCAAGTCTCGCTCCATTCCTATCTATATTTTTATTGACAGAGAAGGACGGGAACGGGCGGTGTGGGGCCCACGCTCTCCGGAAGTACAACGGTTGGTGGATGAGATGAGAAGTCAGTTGCCAGACAAAGCGGATCCCCAGTTTGAGACAAAGCAAAAAGAAATGTTTCGCGGATTCAAGGAACGCATACTGACGGATCAGTCGTTGTGGGAGACGGTGAACCGCAGTATTCGGGCGCGGTTGGAAGAAGCCCTACGATAAGGAGGAGACTGGGATGCAATCTTTACGCGTCGGATTTATCGGGTTGGGGATTATGGGCAGGTCGATGGTTCGTAACATTCACCGCGCAGGTTTTCCGGTTACCGTATGGAACCGGACCGAACGAAAAATGGCGGAAGCGAGGGAATGGGGGGCGGAAACGGCTGATTCGCCCCGGGCCGTGGCAGAAGTGAGTGACGTGGTGATTACCTGTGTTGGCGACACGCCGGATGTGCGGGAAGTGGCAGAAGGACCAGAAGGGCTGTTGAATGGTGCCCGTGAAGGGTTGATCTGGGTGGACATGAGTACGATCGCACCGGAGGCAACCCGGGAGTTGGCTGCTCGTGCCGCGGAACAAGGCGTCCGCATGCTTGATGCCCCTGTCAGCGGAGGAGATATCGGTGCACGGGAAGGCACGCTGTCCATCATGGTCGGAGGAGACGCCGAGGTATTGGAAACGGTTCGCCCGGTATTGGAAGCGATGGGAAAAAACATTGTGCATTGCGGTCCCCATGGAGCTGGACAAACGGTTAAAGCGTGCAACCAGATTTTGTGCGGGCTCAATCTGTTGGCCGTGGTGGAGGCCTTGGCATTCGCCAAAAAAGCGGGTGTCGATCTGGAAAAGATGATTGAGGTGACCACGCAGGGAGCAGGAGGTTCCTGGGCCTTGGCCAATTTGGCGCCTCGAATTGTCAAGGGCGATCTGGACCCCGGCTTTTCGGTCCGTTTCCAGCAAAAAGATTTGCGCATCGTGCTTCAGGAGGCGGAACAGATGAACCTGCCGTTGGTGGGAACGGCGGTTGTGCAACAGTTGCTACGGTCGGTACAGGCTTATGGTGGGGATGATGACGGAACCCATGCACTGATTCGAGTGATGGAGCGGTTGGCCGGACTGGATTTTAGCCGATGAGAACGGAAAAAGACGTACTCGGTAAAACTGGATGACGCAGATAAAACTGATATGCATGAAGCAGACGGGAGCCGGATTGTTCTCCGGCTCCCTCAATCACGGTTACGCCCCGATATATTTGGCCACAACCGAGCGCGCCGTTGACGGATCTTGCGTTCCTTGGACCAAAATGCGCCCGTCCGGGAAAACAACCAATCGGTAAGGATCAATATCGGCCCGCAAAAGAAAGCGATTTTGCTCTACTCGTCCGATTGGTGCCAGCCGTTTCGCCAACTGTTCCAGATCCATCTGTTGGGGAGTGGATGGAGAGATCTGGACGGTGTCTCGTCCGCATAGGGAAACGGCTTGAGGTTCTTTGTCCGTTGGGTTCAGAAACTCCCAAATACCTTGGCCGCATGTCGGACAATCGGGTTTCCGGTTTTGGCTCACATCCATAGCGGTATCGTGATTGTACCAGCATTCAAAATGTCGTAGCCGTGTGTTCAGTGCGTGTTCGTCACGTACCAACAATTTGAGCGCTTCCGCTGCTTGATGGGCGGCCACGATGTGAATGATCGGACCGATCACACCGGCCGTATCGCATGTTTCCGTCGTTCCCGGAGCGGGAGGATCCGGAAACAGACAGCGAAGACAAGGCGTGATTCCCGGCCGGATTGTGAACACCATGCCCCGGGAGCTGACCGCGCCGCCGTAAATCCACGGGATGCCATGTTTGACACTGACATCGTTGATTAAAAACCGAACGGAGAAATTGTCAGTACCGTCCAATATCAGATCGATGTCGGACAGAAGTGTTTCGGCGTTTTGCCATGTCAAATCGGTGACGTGTGCTTCCAGTCGGACTCCCGAGTTGATGGCGCGCAGTTTCTGTTCTGCCGCCACCGCTTTGGGAAGGCCTTCTCTCGCATCTGATTCGTCATATAGCATTTGGCGTTGCAGGTTGCTGGGTTCGACAAAATCGCGGTCAATCAATCGGACGAATCCGACTCCTGCACGAACCATATGATTGGCCAGAGCGGAGCCGAGTGCACCCATGCCGACAATGGCGACACGTGCTTGTTGGAGTTTGTTTTGGCCTTCTTCTCCAATGGGAGCGAACAGGATTTGTCTGGAATATCGTACACGATCTATCACCGCGATTGCTCCTTCCCTGAGGACGGGTCGGCATCCGTTTCCGGCGAGGCCATCGGATTCCAAGGGCCTTGTTGGTGGCCAATCCATTCCGACCCGTCTTCCCATTTTTCTTTTTTCCAGATGGGCACGATGGCCTTGAGCCGTTCAATGGCATAGCGTCCGGCGGCGAAAGCCTCGTCTCGGTGCGGGGTGGCCACGGCGATGATCACGCTGATCTCTTCGATGTCCAGACGGCCTACCCGATGCGCCATGGCGACACGGGCGGATGGCCATCGTGTACTGATTTCTTCGGTGATTTGCTTCATTTTCTTGATGGCCATCGGCGCGTACGCTTCGTATTCCAAATGGACGGTTCGGCGACCGCGCGTAAACTCGCGTACCGTTCCCACAAAGGTCAAAACCGCCCCGGCATGTGGATTGGAGACCTTTTGTATCAGTAAGTCGGCAGACAGAGGCTCTTCCGTAATGATCAGATGATCATCCGCCTCTTCCCCGCCACTGACGGGCGGGATGATCGCAATTTCTGCCTCCGGAGGGATGGGCCGTTCCGGAGCGGCGTACTCGTGGTTGATGGATACAAACGATTGGCGAAGCAATGAAGCGGCATTCGGATATTGATTTGCAAGATGTGCCAACAAGTCACCGACAGTCGTATCATCAGGCAATTCCATTTCTAGCTGACGGGTGCCGATCTCCTCTGCGATCCCGGCGAACAATAGGATGGATATTTTCATCGTACTGGCGTACGCCTTCCCTCCCTGTAGAAAAGTATTGATGCGGGCATGTTGATCAAATCCCAGCACGCCTATACAGTGGCTTTGTCTCTAGCTTACTACGAGAAGTTCCCAGAATGAAACCGTCAGGTACAGGTAATGCAACCCTCATGATGGATAAGGGTGAAAAGGATGGTCAAAGAGCACGAGATCGCCTATTGGCTCTTTCAATTATTGGTCGAGGATTTGGAGAAGATGGACGAGGAAGAGCGCCTCGTCAAACGACTGGAAGTGTTGGATGAAACACTGGATATATTGCTGAAAAGTGGAGAAGGATTTACGGTCCGCGTTGAACGTACCGATTTGGATTGGAGACCGAAAGGAGAGTTGGAGATGGAAAACGCGTCATCCGCTGAAAACAATACCATCCAAATTTCCGTGGAGGACTGGGAAAATCTGTTGGAGGCATGTGAAGCCGTTTTGAACTTTTTGGAGTACGACCAACGCAAGATGCGGGACGTTCAGCAGGCTGCGCCGGATTTCCCGTGGGACAAGCGTGCGTACATGATCAACAAGTTGGCTGACCATTTACGCGAGGCATTGATTCGCATCGATGAGGATTTGGGATAATCCGGTTGAGATTGGTTTGGTATGGTGCGGATACAACAGGACAGTGGCCAAGCAATGATTCGGTAAGGGATCGTTTAGTTGAAGTTACTATCCCCATCGACCCACTTTTGTTGACCGATGGGGATAGGATTACTTGTCAATATCGAGAGTGGGTAAAGAAATACTTTCACCCCGAAAACGATTTTGCATTATCACGTATTTCAACCGAATGCAGAAGACCCTTGAAGAAAGTGACCTTCGTATATCGAATATCCGGGGGGAAACGAAAATCAATTCGTAGGTCACGATTTCTAGAAGCGCGATGATTGCACGGTTATTTAGTGCAGCAGTTTTCGTAGCCACTCTATATGAAGTCATTTTATTCAGTTCTTCCGTCTGATCTCCGGATAAATAGACTGTATGCTTGCAATCATAATTTTATATTGAAAGCTGGAATGAGGATGTGGAGTTGGAATCATTCCGGTTGATCATAAATGATTGATCGAATATACTGGAAAGTAGTAAGTCCAAAAATTGGAGGGGACACCATTGCATCCATACCACTACAATACCGGGACGAATGTGGCGGTCGCTCAACAGCGGTTTGTCATGAAGGTCTTCGGTTGGATGTTCGCCGGATTGTCGTTGACGGGAATCATTGGTCTCCTTTTGGCGGCCAATCCTGACGTATACTTATATTTTAAACAGAATCCGCTGACCTTCTACGGCATCCTGGGGGTGGAAATTCTCCTGTTGATCTTGTTGCCTTCGCTTTTGCACCGTATTTCCGCTTTCACAGCCACGTTCTTCTTCTTTTTGTATGCTGCGCTGAACGGTATCAATTTTTCGCTGATCATCGCCCCGTACACCGGTGTGGCGGTCGTCTACACCTTTTTTGTCACAGCCGGCATTTTCGGGATTTTCGCCTTGTATGGCTACCTGACCAAACGGGATTTGTCCAGTTTGGGCAACCTGCTGTTTTTCGCACTGATCGGATTGATCTTGGCGACGATCGCCAATATTTTCTTGGAAAGCAGCATCCTGGACAGCATCATTCTGTACGCGGGTGTCCTGATCTTCGTCGGCTTGACGGCGTACGACATCCAGCGCATCAAGCAAATGCCTATGGCCGGCAGTGACGAGGAAGTGACCAAAGCGGCCATTATCGGTGCGCTGACTTTGTACCTCGACTTTATTAACCTGTTTATTTATTTGTTGCGTTTGATCGGTGACCGGGATTAAGGAATGTCGCACCATCTGATTAACCATCTCTGGCCCCAAAGCGGGCCTTTTTTTATGAAAACAACGGAGCTCGACGCTGATGATGGGCAATGGTATAGTTATGTTAAGTTTTGATCAAGAGGTGAAGCGCCCTTGCGTCAAACGGAGTGGAAACTGGCCCCGTTGGACGAGGCGCGGGAACGTTTTTTGCGGGAGGTTCGCTTCTCCCCTTCCGTCGAATCGGTGCCCGTCCTTCAGGCGCATGATCGTGTAACAGCCAAGCCGGTGGTGGCCCGTCGGTCCGTTCCGGAATGGCCCTTGGCTGCGATGGACGGCGTTGCCGTTCGAGCGGAAATGACGGTGCAAGCCGCACCGGACAACCCGGTACGATTGTCCCTGGGTCGGGAAGCGGTATGGATTGACACGGGCGATCCGTTGCCCGATTTCGCTGATACGATCATCCCTGTTGAACAGATCGGGGTCGTGGATGAAAAGCAGGTGGAGGTTTTCAATCCCGTTCCATCGTGGAAGCATATACGGACAGTAGGGGAAGACGTATGCGCGGGAGAAACGATTCTTCCGCCTTGCCATCGGATTCGCCCGATTGATTTGGGCGTGATGCTGGCCGCCGGTGTGGAGAAAGTTTCGGTATGGCAACCCCCGCGCGTCGCCGTGATACCGACAGGCAATGAGTTGGTCATGCCCGGGCAGGCACCTGAGCGTGGGCAGATCGTGGAAAGTAACGGCACTGTGATATCGGGTTATCTGCGTGAGTGGGGAGCCATTCCGGATTATCGCGGCATCGTGCCCGATGAGCCGGATCACTTGATTCAGGCCGTACAGTCGTCTGTAAAAAAATGTGACATGGTTGTTCTCAATGCCGGGTCTTCTGCCGGTTCGGAAGATTATACCGTTTCCGTCATACGGAAATTGGGCCGCGTTGTTCAGCACGGTGTGGCGACTCGTCCAGGAAAACCGGTTATTCTCGGCATAGTGGAAGGGAAACCGGTGGTGGGTCTACCGGGTTATCCCGTCTCTTCCTACCTGGGTCTCCAATGGTTCGTCCGGCCGTTGATCGAAAAATGGTTCGGCATACCCATCGGGGGAGCAAATGAAATCCGTGTCCGATTGGGAGCGGACGTGGTTGTCAAAACGGGAGCGGAAGATTTTGTGCGTGTCGCTCTCGGAGAGGTTCGTGGTGAAATGGTGGCTTATCCCTTGGCCAAAGGGGCGGGAGTGGCTTCCTCGTTGTCTCGTGCGGACGGTTGGCTTCGCGTACCGACCGACCACCATGGGTGGAAAGCCGGCGAGCGCGTAACCGTGGAGCTGATCCGTCCCCGTGGATCATGGGAGAACCGGCTGTTGGTAGCCGGTGAGCCTGATGTGGGGCTGGATGTGCTGGCAGGGCAAATCGCGTCTCAAATCCCTGGTAGCACCCTGTTGCCTTTGCCGATGGGGCAGGAGGAAGGTTGGCGTTTGTTGCGGGAAGGTCGCTGTCATCTCGTGTTGTTGGCTGGCGACATCTCCGTCACGGGGGAAGCGGAAACGAAAGACGCATCATGCGTGCGCATCCATGGTTGGAGCCGAGTGCGCGGGTGGATGATGCGATCTGATCCTGGCCATCAGTCCATTGCCGAATGGTTGAGGCGGGGAGCTCAATTGCTGATCCATCCCTGCGGCACCCGTTCCCGGCAATGGTTGGAGGCACAGTTGGCCGATTGGGGGATCATACCGGAAGATATGCGGGGATGTAATCGAGTGGCGGCGAATGACCGGCAGATTGCCGCTGCCATCGCTGCGGGGTCTGCGGATATCGGCATTGGATGTCCGGCAGTGGCGCGCGAATTCGGTTTGCTCTTTGTTCCTGCGTGGGAAGAGGATGTCCAATTTGTCGTGCCGAAGGATTGGCTACGGTCATCGATGGGGCGTTTGTTGATGGAGGCGTTGCAGTCCTGTTCTTTCCGTATGTGTTTGGAAATGCTGGGTGGTTATCGGTGCGGGAAGAGTGGGGAAAAGATCGGTAGCTTGTGATCGAAAGGGTGGAAGGAAAATGCCCGAACAATTGAGCCGTCCGCTGGACCGGTATCAGCGGCCACTTCGCGATTTGCGCGTGTCGGTGACCGATCGGTGCAATTTCCGTTGTACGTATTGCATGCCGAAAGAAGTGTTTGGACCGGATTACCCGTTTCTTCCGAGAGAGGCATTGTTGACGTTTGAAGAAATGGTTCGCTTGGTTCGTCTGTTCGCTTCGCTCGGAGTGAGTAAAGTTCGGATCACGGGAGGCGAACCGCTGCTCCGTCGCGATTTGCCCGATTTGATTCGGATGCTGAATGAAGTGGATGGCATTGAAGATATCGCATTAACGACCAACGGTGTGTTGATCCCCCGATACGCGGCCGCTTTAAAACAGGCGGGACTGCAACGGATCAACGTCAGCCTCGACGCGATCCATGATGAGGTGTTTCACCGGATGAACGGCGGGGCTGCCAGCGTCCGGCAGGTGCTGGACGGCATCGAGGCTGCTGCAGACGCAGGGCTGGGCGTCAAGGTGAATATGGTCGTGCAAAGAGACGTCAACGACGGAGAAATCGTGCCGATGGCCCGCCATTTTCGCGGAACTGGTCATATCGTGCGCTTTATCGAATACATGGATGTGGGAAACACCAATGGATGGCGCTGGGATCAAGTGGTATCCAAACGGGAAATATTGGAACGGATACACTGTGAGATGCCGTTGGAGCCTCTTCCGTCCCGCTATTACGGGGAAGTGGCCGATCGATACCGATACGTTGGGACTGATGAGGAGATCGGCGTGATTTCTTCCGTGACGGATGCGTTTTGCGGAACATGCACGCGGGCGAGACTATCGGCTGACGGCCAGCTGTTCACATGCCTGTTTGCCGAAAAGGGGCACGACCTGCGCTCCTTGTTGAGAGGGGGCGCTTCGGATGAAGAGATACGCCGATGGATCACAGAGATTTGGCGAAACCGCACTGACCGATATTCGGAAGAACGGGGCCAAGCAACGAAACGGAAAAAGAAAGTGGAGATGTCCTATATCGGTGGGTAAGGAGTGACGATGGCGTGGAGAAGTTGACGCACATCAACGAACAAGGACGGGCCAAAATGGTGGATGTTTCCGGAAAGCCAGTGACGCGGCGAGTCGCTGTGGCGCGGGCGCGCGTGTGCATGAAGCCGGAGACATTAAGTCGTATTCGTCTGGGGAATATGGAAAAAGGAGACGTGTTGGCCGTGGCACAGGTGGCGGGAATCATGGCTGCCAAAAAAACTTCGGAACTGATTCCCATGTGTCATCCGATCCCTCTCCGCGGCGTCGACCTCCGTTTTTCCGAGGAAGGGGATTCTACACTCGTCATTGAAGCGGAAGTGAAAACCGACAGCGTCACCGGAGTGGAGATGGAGGCGCTCACGGCGGTCAGCGTAGCTGCTTTAACCGTTTACGACATGTGCAAAGCCATTGATAAGGAGATCACCGTGGAACAGACTTGCCTGATTCGTAAAACTGGGGGCAAAAGTGGCGACTTTATCCGGAAGGGAGAGTGAACACATGTGGCGCGTAGGAATTCTGACCATCAGTGACAAAGGGGCGCGCGGCGAGCGAGAGGACCGGAGCGGGCAAGTGCTTCGCGAGCTGGTGCGGCGCATCGACGGAGAAGTGGAAGCATATGAAATCATCCCGGATGAAATCGATGCCATCCGCGAGTCGTTGATCCATTTGACAGATGAGAAAAAACTGGACCTGGTGTTGACCACGGGCGGAACAGGGCTCGGCCCCAGAGACGTGACGCCTGAGGCGACGTTGTCCGTCATCCGACGTCAGGTGCCCGGATTGGCGGAGACCATGCGCGCCGCCACAATTGCCAAGACACGGTTTGCGATGTTGTCCCGGGCCGTGGCAGGAACACGGGGACAAACCCTGATTCTCAATTTGCCTGGCAGTCCCAAAGGCGCAGCAGAATGTTTGGAGGCGGTGTTGGACGTATTGCCGCATGCTCTGGACCTCTTGAAAGGTCAGACGGAGCACTAGAGCAGGTCTGATCCATCATAATTGATTCGTGTGAACCTTTTTCCCTCTCTCTTCTGTAACGCGCATACTCGATGGTCACGTGAAGGTTTTTGGCCACCCTTCTCTCATAGGTCAATGCAGGTGATCCCGTCAGGCGGCAATACTGACCATTCATCCCCAACCGGGGATAAAAAGAAAGAGAGGAGCGGAATGGATGCGTTCATCGTGGACGATCGAAGTGGACGGTACGGTTCTCAAACCGGCTGCTTTTTCTTACGAGGAATTCCGACGGATGGACGATGAAACGGTTGAACCGGAAAAATGGGTACCGGGTGTAAAAGGGAACGCATTACGGTTGTGGGTTTTGCTCAGGCGTGTGGGATTGCGGGTTGACACCACCCACCTGCGCTTTTTGGGTGCCGATGATTTTCAGGCTGAAATTCCCGTCAGTGACCTGCAGGATGCGTTTTTGCTGTATCGTCAAAACGGCCGCCCGCTGAAAAAGGGGTATCCTGTTCGGTTGTATGTACCGCAAGGGGACAGCAACTGTCTGAACGTCAAATCGATTGTCCGAGTGGAAGCGGTGGCGTATAACGGGGCAGACGCGCAAAAACCCGCCTCCTTCGGATTTCGTAACATCATCCGACCGGAAGAGCTGTTGCGACCGGAATTATCCGGATTGGCTCTCAAGCGGCGCTAATGTCATTTGCAGGCTTAAGGGAGAAGTGGCCGATTTCCCACGAGCGATCTCTCTGTTGCTACAGAGCTCAGTCGGGAAATTGGACCCACGATTGATGGAAAATAGGCCATGGGTTCGTCCGACGATGGTTGGACAGCAGAAATGTGGGTCCATTCGGCTTCGTTGCCAAATAGGAAGCGGAATTCAGCCGATCTGTTTGTGGATGCGGGAAAAAGGTAGAATTTCCTTTTAATGGTTTATTTTTTGGGCTGAAAAAATGTATTTCCCCTATTGACATCGATTCGATGTCTGTGCTAATTTATATATCGTCTCAGCGACACCAGTCAAACGGAGACAGCCAAAGAGAAAAATTAAAAGAACCACTTGCAAATGTGATCTCAATCCAGTATAATAATAGATGTCGCTTCGAAACGATCCTCAGTAGCTCAATGGTAGAGCGCCCGGCTGTTAACCGGTAGGTTGCAGGTTCGAGTCCTGCCTGAGGAGCCATCTTTTCCTGGAGAGATACTCAAGTGGCCGAAGAGGACGGTTTGCTAAACCGTTAGGGGGTCAAATGGCCCCGCGCGGGTTCGAATCCCGCTCTCTCCGCCAGAAGGCCTTCAAAGTGGCCAAGCCCAGAAAATGACACGTGGCCCGTTGGTGAAGTGGTTTAACACACCAGCCTTTCACGCTGGCATGCAGGGGTTCGAATCCCCTACGGGTCACCAATACGGACGGTTAGCTCAGCGGGAGAGCACCTGCTTCACACGCAGGGGGTCGGCGGTTCGATCCCGTCACCGTCCACCAAATACGGGGAATACTCCCCTTCCTACGCGGAGCTGTGGTGAAGTTGGAGTTCACGCCGGCCTGTCACGCCGGAGGTCGCGGGTTCGAGTCCCGTCAGCTCCGCCATTATTATGGCGGCCATGGCGAAGTGGTTAACGCACCGGATTGTGGCTCCGGCATTCGTGGGTTCGATTCCCACTGGTCGCCCCATAATACTGGGGAGTAGCCAAGTGGTAAGGCAACGGACTTTGACTCCGTGATGCGTAGGTTCGATCCCTACCTCCCCAGCCATTGCGAGCCATTAGCTCAGTTGGTAGAGCACCTGACTTTTAATCAGGGTGTCCCAGGTTCGAGTCCTGGATGGCTCACCACATCATAACGATATCAATCAGCGGCGTTTTTCCCCTCATAGGCCGGTTGGTGCCGGTTGGATGACAGCCGGTCGCCTCCGGATTACTATGCGGGTGGACGGAATATACGCATAAAATTGAAATAACGCGCCTCTCAGCCGACAAAAGTGCGGTGAAGGGAGGCGCTTTTATTATGGCACGAAGACGAAATATGATTCATGTTTTGGCGCAGAATAGCTTGAATGTGAAGCAGAAGAGGAAACGATCAAATATTTATTACCAAACGGCGCTGAAGGAATTGCGCAAGCGATGTAATGACTGGCGCCCTGGCGACATTACGATAGCGGACATTGAGAATTGTATTTTGGCGAAGAAGGAAAGCGGACTTAAGGTTTCGGGAATCAATATGTACATCAGGCGTGGCGGGTGTTTTTCCGCTTTTTACATGAAGAGGGTTTTTGCTTCTGTTGAACGATTGATTCCCGTTAGCTGAAGAGAACGATCAGCCAATAAATTGTATCAATAGCTGGTTAAACTTGTCGCGTTCTTCCCAGAAGGGGCCATGACCGCTGTATTGAAATGGGACAAGCTGTGAATTTCTTATTTTTTGATTTAGTTCCTGAGCTTGTGCAAATGGAATCACTTTGTCGTGAATGCCGTGAATGATTAAAGTAGGGACAAATATTTTTTGTAGATCATCATCAAGCCTCACATCTCTTAGTAAAATTATGATTGCTGCGGTTGACCAACCTGCTGCTTGTAATCCCAATTGAAAAAACCAGTCTGAGAATGGGACGGTTATATACTGAAAGAAAAAGGTGTCTATTACTCCCCGCATCATCTTAGGTCGGTCATTTAATGCTTCAGTAAGAAGTTTATTAGCAGTTTCTTTTGTAAAGCCTATGGGAGCTGCAGCGTCTATAAGGACAAGTTTGGATACTCCGTAACCGTTGTATCGGGCCATATAATGTATCGCAATCGCTCCACCTGTGGAGTGACCCACAAGTGTGAAGTTCTTTAATTGAAGTGCACCAACTACAGTGCGGATATCATCTGCCAATCGGTCATAATTGTAGCCACTCATTGGTTTATCCGACTTACCGAATCCTCTCCAGTCAATTCCTATACAGCGGTATCCCATTGCGGGAAGAACATCAAACTGATACTCAAACTGTTCATGGCTTAACGGCCAACCATGTATAAACACGATGGTCTTGCTGCCCCCGGGGTTTATATCTTCCACATATATACTTACGTCTGGTTCTACATTAACAAAGTATCCCACGCCGATTCCTCCGTTTAATGAAAGTGGCATCAACAATAAAATACTCACCTAGGGAAACGTAGGTGAGTATCTGTTCTTTGTTTGTAAGCGATGTCGGCTGCGCGCGAAGGCCCCGCCAGAGTTAAATTCGATTTAGCAGACATATTTTTAGCTACCTCAACATTTGCGTTCACGATTTTTCCTGAAGTCCCGCGGGAGTTCGTTTAATTTGGACTTAACATGCATGCATACGCCGTTTCTACAGTACGGATCAATGAATAGTTTAAAGGCGAAGTCTATATGGTAGGGGAGGTTTATGATGAGCGGATTCGGATTTGGTGGTTTCCCTTTTTTTGGTTTCGGATTGCGTCGCTTGTTAATTTTCCTGTTGGTAATCGTAGTATTAATTTTTGTTATTCCCTTCTTTTTCTTCCTTTTTTGATCTTTTAATGAGATGAAAGGGAAGAAGCCCTTCGCAACTTTCGATGCTAAGGAGTGGGTTCGTCACAACCGGTTAAGCGTCGCGAAAATGTACTTCATGAACGGCGGCATACGTGTTTAGTCTGCAAAAATTACTCGCACATACGAGGTTGGAAATGTGTCAGCCATACGTTAGCCTGTTCGGAACTGACCTCGACAACATCACAGCAATTACTCTCGGCTTGAGCGCCTTTAATGGCGCTTTTTATTTTGCGCTGTTCCCCCGTTAAGTCAAATCTGAGCGCCTAACGCCCAGGCTGATCGGCGGCAACAGGATCAACTGTTTTTGTTCGGGATGATGTTTGCTCCACGTAATTCCTTCAGCACCGCAGATCGTATTCAAAATTGATGTTCAACTTTACGCGGAAGCCGCCCGTAAGCGCCGATGGCGGTAGACGGCATAAACCCATGTTTTGAGATTTTGCTCGCATCTTTCGGAGTGTGTAATCGACGGTAAACCTGACACAATTCGTAAAGGCGTGTTTAATCTTGCTGCCGCAATCGATGCACAAAAATGGAGCGCTATGACCCTCGCGGAACTGGAACTCCCGCACTGGAACGCGGTACAACAGCGAAACAGTTTTCTCGGTATGTCTTTCACGGGTGTAAAAAGATACGTTCGCATTAGCTCCTGAGATGAGAAGGGGAAGGTACGCGTTCAAGATAGAGGATGGACCAGAGCGAAAATGCTTCCAGAACATATACTGTACTACTTACGTTAATCGGCACGAGAAAAACCCAATACGCAAAAGAACCCGGTGTGAAATAATGAGCGTTTGGCCTTCGATTACAATCGTATTCATACTTGGAGCCGTGGGATACGATCTCACGGCTTTTATCGTAGCAGTTGCGGAATTCATTCGCGTCATGATCGCTTGCTCTCATAAATCAACGCAAAGGGGCGCTATAGATGCCACTTCCCCGCGGAAATATGTTTTTCGGACTAGGACCGAAATTAACCGATGAGCAGCGGAAATATGTCGATAGCATTTTCGATTATCAATTAACAATCGTGAATGCAAAAGCAGGCACGGGTAAAACAACGCTGGCGGTCGGGGCTGCTAAGCTAATCGGTAAGCCACTTCTTTATATATTCAATCCGACAGAAGAGCATGTCATGGGACATCGACCGGGAACGCAAGCAGAGAAAGAGGCAGCGTATTTAGGTCCGCTTTTAGATGCGTTACTTAAGATCGGGGAAGATCCGTATACAGCGCTTTATGATCCCAGGAACGTAGATGCACTAAAACAAGGGAGAGTTTGGGTGACGGCGGTTTCCCACACGTTCTTCCGCGGTACAAACATCCAGGATAAGACGATCATTATCGATGAAGCACAAAATTTCACGAAGCACGACCTTAAAAAGGTACTTACGCGAATCCACGATTCTTGTACCGTTGTGATGGTCGGTCACGCCGGACAATGTGATCTACCGAATCCGAAACACTCTGGTTTCGCACCTTACATCGAACATTTTCGCGATAAGGATTACTGTAATATCGTCGAGTTAACGAAGAACTTCCGCGGTCGATTGGCGCAGGATGCCGACGAAATCGAATAGGGAGTAATGTGATGAATATCCGTACTCGACCCCCATTCTATTTATTGTTTGTATTACACCGAGTGGCGAGCCTTATTATCCCATTATGTATTAGGCGATACACTGAAAAAATTCACAAAGGAAGAGATTATTGTCTATACTTTGCATGCAATTACTAAAATATCGTAATTTAACCCTTTGGATTTATTAGACACGTCCTGGAGGAGCGGATCGATGGAGCGCCCGAATGAATAGCGTATCAGATTCGCGGCGGTACATGGTAATTGGCGGATTGGGTTCATTGATCAACTTTATCGATACCGGAACTCTTTCCGAAAAGAATGATAACATATAAATAAAAGAGAAAATCACGCGTCAGGCGGTGCGGAAATCGTCTGGCGCGTTTTTTAACGATTGGAGGCGGGCCGAAACTGATTAGCGAGGAGGATTCGAAATGAAACGGATTGGTTTAGCGCACGCAGTCGCACAACCGATTAAGGAATACGGATTAGGAATCGCGGATATGTCCTTTTTAGAAAACGTCAACGGGCTGGCGCAGGTCGTTCTACACTACGCGCGCGGGGGAGATATTGATATAATGGATGCGCTGCGTGCCATTCGCGAGCATGCGGGCGGCTTCCCTCTCGAAAGCGTCGCGTACGCGCGCCCGAATGAGATTACACTAAGCTTTCGCAAGAGTGGCGGGGAGGAATGACGGATCCAGGCGATGTCGCTCGCGGTCGGTCATTTCCCCTGCACTACATCCGCTTCTGTCCCGCAAAATGGCGGAATGAGCCGATCATCAAACTGCGCGAGAGGGAAATCTGTCCCAACGCCGCTTTCGAAAAAGACGACTGGCATTTGGCAGGCGTAAATCGTTTCGGGCGGCGCAGTCGAAGGCATGCACGTGTACCCCATGCCTGCGGGAGAAAAACTCGACTTCTCCGCAGCCAAAAAGGGTGAATTCTCGACCGGTGAAATTTTCATCGGTGATGGTTCGCGAACAGATTCCGATTTGAAGAAATGACACGATGCATTCTCGAGAAAATCTCACTAAAAAATCGCTTAAAAAAGATTCCTAATAGACGGAATAGAAAATCATCAAAAAAGGGACTTGACTTGTTTTCTGCGAGAGTGTATTATATGACTTGTCGCTGATGAGGCGCGCGAAATTTAACAAAAGCGCATAGCCTATCGGCAAGCCTTACGGTAAGCCTAAGCGATCTAGTGCGGAGTACCGAAAAAGTGCGTAGACAACTGGCGAAAACCCTTGCTATACGGGCGGGTGTGGCGGAATTGGCAGACGCACTAGACTTAGGATCTAGCGCCTCTGGCGTGGGGGTTCGAGTCCCTCCACCCGCACCAAGCGGATGAAAACATGCGGTCGTGGTGGAACTGGCAGACACGCTATCTTGAGGGGGTAGTGGCCGTAAGGCCGTGCGAGTTCGAGTCTCGCCGACCGCACCAGTTTTGAAAAATCGCCAGTTGATGCAATAGATTTTATTGTTCCGGGGTGTGGCTCAGCTTGGTAGAGCGCCTCGTTCGGGACGAGGAGGTCGCAGGTTCAAATCCTGTCACCCCGACCATTCCCTTACTTCAGGAAAATTGATGAAATGCGGGTGTAGTTCAGTGGTAGAACACCGGCCTTCCAAGCCGGATGCGTGGGTTCGATTCCCATCACCCGCTCCAAAACAACGACCGTGGCGATTGGCTGCGGTCGTGTTTCTTTTATTTGCGGAATGATCGGAGGGCTCTCCATTGCGGGACGAATTTGCCTTGATACGCTTGTTGACGCAATATCGACCGTCCTCTCCGCCATCCGTTGAGGTGGATGTGGGTGACGATGCCGCTGTTGTCCATCCTCTGAATCGTTCCCTTGTCATCACTTCAGACACCATGATCGAAACCGTTCATTTCTTGCCGGAGACCATGCAACCCGCGGATATCGGTTGGAAGCTGGCGGCGGCCAACATCAGCGATATCGCGGCGATGGGCGGATTGCCACGTTACGGTGTCGTTTCTTTAGCTGTTCCCCGTCATTGGGAGACAAATGCGCTGGTTGATTTGTACCGAGGGATGTATGATTTGGCAGATCGGTTTGGTTTGGTGATAGTCGGAGGAGACACGGTGAAGGCACCGCATGATTTGACCGTCACTTTGACGGTGATTGGAGAGGTGGAGGGCGGACAAGCCCTGAAACGATCCGCAGCCCGTGAGGGTGATGTGGTGTTTCTGACGGGTACTGTGGGGGATTCGAGCGCGGGTTTGCATGTGCTGCTGAACGGAAACGATGGGACCAAGAAGCGGTTTGCCGACTTGATCCGTGCCCATCGCCGTCCCATTCCTCAGGTGGCTGCCGGCCGTTTGTTGTCGTCTTTGGGTGCGGGGGCAGCGGCCAATGACATTAGTGATGGATTGGCACAAGAATGTTGGGAGATCGCCGAAGCGAGTGGCGTTCGCATCGTGTTGGAAAAAGATAAAATCCCCTTGTCCGATGCGTTAATCGACTATGCCAGCCAAACAGGTTATGATCCGTATGAGTGGGCCCTGTACGGAGGGGAAGACTTTCAACTGGTGGGATGTGTACCGGAAGCAGTGTTTGCGCGGTTGGAACAAACGGCGCATAATGAAGGTGTGAACCTGTATCGAATCGGTTGGACGGAACGGGGCAAACCTGCGGTTGAATGGAAGACGGATCAAGGCAGGACCGTACTGGAACGCCGGGGATATAACCACTTCACAGACGGGTGATGGACATGCATGAACCTTGTCGCTGGATCGTCAAAACGGAACAGGAGACGAGGGAGCTGGGCCGACGCTTGGCCTCGCTGCTTCAGCCCGGTGACGTGTTGGCGCTGGAGGGGGATCTGGGTGCGGGAAAAACGACATTCACCCAAGGTGTGGCCAAAGGTTTGGGGATCGAAGCGTACATCGACAGTCCCACATTCACCCTGATCAAGGAATATCACGGGCGCCTTCCACTGTATCACATGGATGTGTATCGGTTGGAGGGAGCAGATGAGGATCTGGGATGGGACGAGTATTTTTACGGTGACGGTGTCACGCTGGTGGAATGGGCGAGCCGTATCAAACCACTGATGCCGGCGGAGACCGTCTGGTTCACGTTTCATGTGCTGTCCACTGGTGAACGGGAAATCCGCCTTCATTTGCGTAACGCCCGTGCCAGGCGGATATGTGAGGAGCTGAGCGGAATATGAAAATCCTGGCGATGGATACGTCCACATTGGTGATGGGCGTAGCTGTCTTGGAGGAAAATCGCGTACTCGGAGAATTGACAACCAATATGCATCGAAATCACTCTGTCCGTTTGATGCCCGCGATTGACCGCTTGTTACGGGAGTTGGCGCTTTCGGTGGATGATTTGGATGCGGTGGCGGTGGCGCAAGGGCCGGGCTCGTACACCGGGGTGAGAATTGGTGTTACGACGGCAAAAACAATTGCTTGGAGCCGGCAGTTACCGCTGATCGGGGTTTCCAGTTTGGCTGTATTGGCGATGAATGGTCGCCATTTTGACGGTGGGATCGTCCCGTTGTTTGATGCCAGACGCAAACGCGCCTATACGGGACTGTATCAACGGACCGATGACGGTCTCGTGCAGACCGCCCGGGAGGAGCGAGTCGTACCGGTCGATGAGTGGCTGAGCGAACTATCGGGCTTGGGGCCGATGCTGTTTCTCGGGGACGATGTGGACCATTTTCGTGAACAGATCGAGGCCTCCCTCGGGAACCAAGCGGTATTCGGCTATCCGCCGGAAAACGTGCCACGGGCATCCATGCTGGGGCAGTTGGCCTATGCCCGCTGGCAACGAGGCGAGGTGGCTGATGAGGCGTTTGCGCCCAATTATCTGCAGAAGACCGAAGCGGAAGTCAAATGGTCGGCTCGGCAACAAACGGAGTGAACTGCCATGGAACGGTCGCGGATTGCATTTCGCCCGATGAAGATGGCCGATCTGCCAATGATCATGGAAGTGGAACGCGCCTCGTTTCCCACTCCCTGGCCGAAAGAGGCGTTTGTCAATGAATTGTTGCATAGCCCGTTCGCGCATTACACCGTGGTCACCGTAGATGGGGAAATCGCAGGGTATTGCGGTATGTGGATTGTGGTGGACGAAGCGCACATCACCAATATCGCGATCCATCCGAAATATCGCGGGAAAAAGCTGGGACAGGCCACATTGGCCTATATGAAACGATTGGCCCGATTGTTGGGCGCTGACAAAATGACACTGGAAGTGCGGGTATCCAATCACGTGGCCCAGCACGTGTATCGTAAATTGGGATTTGAAGCCAAAGGCATTCGTCCCCGTTATTATTCGGACAATCAGGAGGATGCCTTGATCATGTGGGTGACATTGGATGAAGATGACGGAGAACATACAGTTGAATCAAACCAGAACACTGGTACTGGGGATTGAAACGAGCTGTGACGAGACAGCTGCAGCCGTGGTTGAAAACGGACAACGCGTGTTGTCCAACGTCATATCTTCCCAGGTGGACGTACATCGCAAATTCGGCGGCGTGGTACCCGAGGTGGCTTCGCGCCGCCACGTGGAGCGGATCACGCAGATCATTCAGGAAGCGTTGGATCGTGCTGGCGTCACATTGGACGACTTGTCCGCCGTGGCCGTCACACAGGGCCCCGGTTTGGTGGGAGCGCTCTTGATCGGGGTTTCTGCGGCCAAGGCGCTGTCGTTTGCACGCGGGATTCCATTGGTACCGGTGCATCACATCGCCGGTCACATTTATGCCAGCCACCTGGTGGAGCCGCTTTCGTTCCCGTTGGTAGCGCTAGTCGTTTCCGGTGGACATACCGAGCTGATTCTGATGCGGGAACACAACCGCTTTGAACGACTGGGCCGGACAAGGGACGATGCAGCCGGGGAAGCCTACGACAAAGTGGCCCGGCTGCTCCATTTGCCGTATCCCGGCGGACCGGAGATCGACCGGTTGGCCAAAGAAGGCAGGGATGTGCTGGATTTTCCGCGGGCGTGGCTGGAGCCGGACTCTTTCGATTTCAGCTTCAGTGGGTTGAAATCTGCGGTGATCAACTATTTGCACAACGCGCGTCAACGAGGAGAGACGGTCAATCCGGCGGATGTGGCCGCCAGTTTTCAGGAGTCGGTTGTCGAGGTGTTGGTGGAAAAAGCGATGAGAGCAGTCGCCCACACCGGTGTGAAGCAATTGGTACTGGCGGGCGGCGTATCGGCCAATAGCCGCTTGCGCGAAGCGCTGGATGCACGATGCCGAGAAGCCGGGATTACGCTGCGCGTGCCGCCACTGTCACTCTGTACCGACAACGCGGCGATGATTGCCGCGGCGGGTACCTACCGCTTTTTTGACGGGCAAGTGGGCGATATGTCGCTTAATGCGGAACCCAATTTGCCGTTGGTGTGATAACGGCGCATAAGAAATCGCGAGTGATTTGACCACTTTATCAGCAGTTTCTTACCCCTGTTATCAGATCAAGATAACAGGGGTTTTTTGGTCCATCATCACATCTCCGACGTTAACCGATGAAGCGGATCAGCTCGCGATGAAATTTCTCCAGCTCTCGTAGAACAATCCATGACCACTAGTTGCGATTCTCTTTTTCATTCGATACAATAAACAGAGATTTTGATCGCGATTTTGACAATTGCATATTGAAAGGGAAAAGGTGGAGTGGTTCGCCCACTCCCGAAGAGGGAAGCCGGTGAAAATCCGGCGCGGTCCCGCCACTGTGAATGGGGAGCGATGCCGTGGTCACTGTCGCCAGTGTGCAATGGGAAGGCCCGGTATGGTTTCGCGATGATCCATGAGCCAGGAGACCTGCCTTTTCCAACAACACCATTGACCTACGAGGATAGGGAGGTGTTTGGTGACGCCGCATGCCGCCAAATTGGTGTCGATCGGCATGACATAGGCTGTGAATTGTACTACTTGTATGTGGATATAATCATCAAACACTTCTCATAACGGGAAGTGTTTTTTGTTTGTCTGTATCTGGGGATGGAAGGGTAAAGGGCGAAATTTTGAATGAAGATTCTGTAAGGAGCGAAAGGATGGAAAATTTATCTCTTCTCGTACTGGTATTTACTTTAGGTCTTCGACATGGTTTGGATGCTGATCATATAGCTTGTATTGATGGCTTGGCTCGCTACAATTGGCGTAAAGGAAGTTCGATTGCTCGCTGGGTCGGTACCTTATTCTCATTTGGACACGGTTTAGTAGTAGCCAGTATTGGGATTTTTCTAGGAAACATCAGTCAGAACTTTAGGTTACCGGATTACGTCGACCTGTTTGTGACATGGTTTTCTATTTTGTCCCTATTCCTGATTGGAACACTAAACATCAATAATCTGTTAAAGACTCGATTAGGAAATCAGGATGATTATCGACCTCAAGGCATCAAAGGAAAGTTTATACCGAAAAAATTACAGGAAACAAGCAATCCGCTCCTCATTATATTGATTGGAGGACTGTTTGCTTTAGCATCAGAGACCATCAGCCAAACGTCCGTCTGGGTGATGGCGGCGGACAACAATGATAGTTATATGCCTTACGTCTTGGGAATCGCATTTATGATGGGGATGATGATCACAGATACCATTGATTCTCTGATTACCAATAAAATACTTCGCCAATCCAGTAAACTTGGACAGTCTGCCTCCAGAGTGATGGGGTGGATTATTGTGGTTTTAGCATATGGCGTCTCAATCTACGAAGCCTTTACATTCTTTAACCCATGGGCAGAATTGGATTTTGAATTAGTGGGGATCACCATATTTATGTTCTTCCTCTTCATTTTTGTATGGGTATCCTATCGAACAAAAGCTGATCGACCGTTGCCAGAGTTATATGTATCTGGCGAAGGAACAGGAAATCATCATAAGCGAAATTGATGGCCTGTGCGAATAACTTTATGTGACGGTTGGAAGCGCCGCGCTTCGACGGAGACCGCAAGCTGATCTTGCAAAAGCGATTAACGTTTCTACCCCAACCATTGCAGAGTATGAAGCATATAAAAAAATGCCAATATGTGAATACGCAACAAAATGTTACGTGATCTGCTGGAAGAGCGTTATACAAAACGATCGATCCACTCTTGGGCTTGTTCGGATATCTGTGGTGTCCTGGGCACCGAAATCCCCCCGTTTATTTTGCTGTTACCTTAGCGGACATGATATTTCAAGGATATTCGAAACCTTAGCGGACATCAAAGCGTATTTTTTCGGGTAGGATATGTCCGCTAATACTATTTGGCGGACATGAGACAATGGTGCTTCGGAGGATATATAAGTTTTATCCCCATCGACTTCTCCACACAAAGAGAGCTTAAGTTGGATTTATTCCTGCTTAAATTTACTATTATGAATATTTTGGATGAAAAAAGAAAAAAGACCCGCCAGATAAGGCGGGTTTATACCCTAAGTGCCTTTTTCTTGTACTCAGCAAATTCGTCTTCCGTCAAAACTCCCTCTTGAACAAGTTGGTATAATTCCATAATCTCATCTGCTTTTCTCTTCTTCTCTTTTTCAATTGCCTTCTTCAAAGCGTGAGCGGTGGGGTTTTCAAAACTACCTATTATGTCAAATCGTGCCTCATCTTTTGCATATTCGGAACGGGCACCTTTTACCTTCAATTCGAAGAACCCATCTTTAAACAACCTTGCTTCGAGCAATTGGACGAAATAAATCCTGTTTATAGGGAACACTTTGATTCCATAGTGTTTCCTTTCATTACCCCATCTTTTCTTGTGGTGAATCTCAACTGTCTGTTCCTTCACCACGACGGTTGCATAATGAAAGTTAAATGTTTTTTCCATGTTTTCGTTCACCTCCCCCCTTGTTATTACTTATTTGTAACATGCCATTCCAAATACTCACCGTTCTGGAAATTCCATCGCAATCATACGACAAGATGGGGTGTGTTAATTTCCCTCCATACCCGATAGATGCTATTCAAACAAGATAATAAAAACCTCCACAGGATCGTGGAGGTGAATTGTGGGAAGCTGCTATTCTATAGCTAATTTACACTCCTTTCAGGGTAATATTCATTTCTGCGTCTCTATGGTCAGGTAGAATCAGTCTACCCCAAATAACCGCGGTCGGTATTACAATAGTAAATGGATTTGACACCACATTGTGGATTTTGCCCAGCTTTTATTGCTGGGTAATTTCTTTTGGTTCGACATTATCATAGTAGACCTTATTAGTGTAGACTTTATTAGTCTCAAAAACTATCGTTTTGAGACTTTCCGACGAGAGCCTGGTGTAGGGGAAACACCATCGAAAGTTGAGAAGGGCGAGGAATCATAGGAGTACCTATTAAATCGGACTTGCCATATCCTATCTTATATATTTTTTATGATATCCTAAATTATATTATTAACTATTTTTTATACGTAGTTTATAAAGGGCTTAAACAAACTGATTTACACTTTACAAATGGTAAATGACAATAGTAGGGATAGGGGATTCTTTGATTTTAGTACGAAGATGGATTGCTATGTTGCTCGTCCTTTGAATTTTTGGTGTTTATCTCTAATATGACAGACGAAATGTTTATCTCTAATCCTTCAGAGGTGAAAAATTAATGAAAAAATGGTTGTTGGCGTTAACCTTAGTCTTTACTGCCTTTACAATGACTTTTGCAAATGTTTCTTTTGCTGCTTCCAATCCTTCTAACCAAGAGTCGATTTTGCCTCTTGCGAGAACGCACGCTCATAATGATTACGAGCATACCCATCCGTTATCGGATGCCCTGGAGCATGGATTTACAAGTGTTGAAGCCGACGTCTGGCTTATTAACGGAGAGCTACTCGTTGCCCACGATAAGCAAGATGTACGTCCTGGACGTACATTAAAGTCTCTTTATCTTGACCCGTTAAAGGAAAGAGTCAAGGCTAATCATGGATTGGTTTATCCGAACTATAGGCATGATGTTACTCTATTGGTTGATATTAAGTCCGAGCCCGAGGCTACATATCGAGTTCTACATGAGCAGCTTCGCCATTATCAGGATATGCTTACAAAATTCACACCTTCAGGGGTAAAACCCGGCGCAATAACCGTTATTGTTTCGGGGAACCGTCCGCGTACCCTGATGGAGAACCAGCCTGTTCGTTATGCAGCTTATGATGGACGTTTGAGCGATCTCGGGTCAAACGCTTCGAATGAGTTTATTCCTCTCATCAGTGATAACTGGACAAAACAATTCACCTGGATGGGTAAAGGAGAAATGCCGAAAGAGGAACAGGAAAAACTGTATAGAATTGTTTCAACAGCTCATGCCAACGGTCAGAAGGTACGTTTTTGGGCTACCCCTGACACCCCCTCTCCTGAACGACAAGCTATTTGGAACGAACTTTTGAAAGCTGGTGTCGATATGATCAACACCGATGATTTAGAAGGCTTGCAGCAGTTCTTGAAGGAAAATGACCCGAATCCGTCCGAACCCTATATTACTTGGAAAACCAATCGTTAAAAATAAACAACAAAGGGCGTGCTCACCTAGACCGCTCACGAGCGGAACATGCTGTCAGGTTTTTTGGACCAGATGTGTCAAAACTTGAAGGAGTACGAGATTGAGTGCAGAGTCGCCCAATCCAAGCTGGATGTCTAGATCCATCTCATTTGCGAATCGAGGAGAGATCTTCGTTGGGTTTCATCGACAAATTTTCCGAACAGTTTCGGAAGCCCGGAGGTTTTTGGGGACATGTGGTCGGAATGCTGATGGCCGCCACCACCGGCAGTCGAAATGAGTGGACGTTGTCTCTCTTGGATATCCGGCCGGAGGACCGGATCCTGGAAATCGGCTATGGTCCCGGGGTGGGAATCTTTCAAGCAAGCCGGAGGATTTAAGAGGGAAAGATTGTGGGAATCGATCCTTCCGAAACGATGCGAAAGCAGGCGGAACGGCGCAACCGCCGGGCCGTTCGACAGGGGAAGGTGCGTCTGGTAACCGGAAACATCGAGGAGTGGTCTGCTTTTGAGCATTCCTTTACCAAGATCTACTCCGTCAATTCCGCGATGTTTTGGACCGATCGGGTTCGCGTGTTTCAAAAGCTCTACGGATGGCTTGAACCGGGAGGACGGATCGCCACCACTTATCAGCCGTTGGGAAAGCACGCTCTCGGGTTGGATGAATTTGCCGATCGGCTGATCGATGAATTGAAACAAGCCGGCTTTGTTCAGATCCGGCGGGAAACGAAACCGTTCAGACCCGCACCTGCGGTTTGCATCATCGCTGAAAAGGCGAAGTCGTGAGTTCTTTATTCAGGTACGAGAGGGAGCGATTTTCCGCCAAGCGACTTGCCACTGCAATGGAGCAGAGACGGAAAATCGCGTCCCGACCTCAACCAAAAAAGTAAAACCCTCAACTGAGGGCTTTTTTAATTATAACTCCTCTACATATAGGGCCGCTAACTCCTCGGTTGGATTCGTGTAACGCTAATGTGTCGTTGGGACCGATGGCCAAGACGCCGTTTCAGTTCAAAATCATCTGTACAAAGAAAGCCCGCCAACATGCGGGCTTTCTTTCGTTACGAAGTAACTCGAATTTTCCTCAACGGAGTTTCCGGAATTGAGAAAGACATGGCCAAGGTACCACCGCCATCCGACTCCTTGGGAGCCGGGTAGCGCTTGGGTAGCTTGAGACCATGCTGCTCCATGACCTCACGCAGCCGGTCCGGGTAGTCGGTGATGATCCCGTCGACGCCGTCATCGATGAGCTTGTGCATGGTGGGCTCGTCGTCGACCGTCCACGGGATGATCTTCATCCCGAACTTGTGGGCTTCTTGCACCATGCGCTTCGTAACGTAGGGCTCATAGTTCTCGTCAGTGACTTTGCCGTTCTGCGGGAAACCGTGCACGGGGGAGATGGCGTCTGCACCGAACGAATGGGCGGCGGCGACAGGATCGCCATCGAAGTCGTCGATGTCAATGCCGCCCAGCCACGGGGAGGCGCCTGGCTGGCCCGGCTGGAGGAACTGCGGACCGTTGGTGAGCGCCACGATGGGAAGGCGGGGCTCGACCTCGCGCATGCGCATCAGGGCGCCCCAGTCAAAGCTTTGAATCGACACTCGGTCGAGCATCCCGGCCTTGCGAACCTCGCGGACGACGATCTGCACGAACTCTTCTCGGGGAGCTGTCTCCTCGGGTGCCCCCGCCTCGACCTTGGTCTCGATGTTCATCCAGACTTTGTTTGCGTGATAGCGCTTGACGAGGTCGAACACCTCACTCAGCAACGGCATCCTAGCTCCGGGGCTCGGGCGCTGCCCTGGGAACTGCGGCAACGTCTTTGAGCCGCAGTCTAGCGTGCGGATCTGGGCGAGGGTGAGGTCCTTGACGTACTTGCCGACGTAGGGGTACTCGGGGTCACCAGGGAACGCCGGGCCCGTGTCCTGGCACTTGTCGCCCGAGACCTTGCGGTCGTGGGTGACGACGGCCTGGTGGTCTTCGGTGATCTGCACGTCCAACTCGAGTGTGCTCACCCCGACCTCGAGCGCGCGGGAGAACGCCGCAATCGTGGACTCCACGGTCAGACCGATCCCGCCCCGGTGCGCCTGCAGGTCGAACCCATGGGGACCGTAACCCACTTCCCGGTCTTCCTCAGCTGCCTCTTGGCTGGCAGGTGTAACGGAATTTGCATAGGTGGCAGTGGGCATGCTAGCCATAACCAGCAAAGCCAGCAACGCGCTTAACCATCGAGACATCAAATCATCTCCTTGGTTCAAAAACTATTAGTATATTGGTATTGTAATTCAGTACTTTTAAGGATCATTTAACCTAACGTTTTCATTTACCCATTTAGCAGTTAGCCACATCTTATTTGGAGGCGAAATATAAAAAAACCCTCAGTTGAGGGTTTTACTTTTTTTGGAATCTACTTTACTCCTAGTAACAGCTTCGCTGGTATTACTCCCTATTATTGACTGTCTTTGTGAATTTTTTGGTCCATATTACTTATCTCATGACGAACTTTCTTCAACTCCATACGAGTATTTTTAAAACACTTATTTATCGTCTCTCTATACTCTTTATGCTTTCGATAACGATCTTTCATGATGTATCCCTTTCCCTCATGACTGTTAACTAATCTAACTCTCTTTCGGCACGTTAAAGAAAAACCGTAATCATTTTGGGCTATCTTTGTCATCATTCGGGGGGTGACCGCTGTTAAGGCCGGATTTCTTTTTGTGTGTGTTTTGTGTGTGGAAGATAATCAAAAAAAGAGCATGGTAGCCACTACGCTACTGACCTACCGCCCACCGCCCGATCGGAAATAAGGTTAATTCAGCGGGACTCGGTGTCTCAGCGTTTCCGTCAATTCATCAATTCTGTTACGGGTTTTTCGGGGCTAAAAAAATTTGAACAAGTGGCCAACAACAAAAACTCCGAGTTGCGATTCTCTTTTTCATTCGATACAATAAACAGAGATTTTGATCACGATTTTGACAATTGCATATTGAAAGGGAAAAGGTGGAGTGGTTCGCCCACTCCCGAAGAGGGAAGCCGGTGAAAATCCGGCGCGGTCCCGCCACTGTGAATGGGGAGCGTTACTGAGGTCACTGTCGCCAAATGCGATGGGAAGGCCCGGTATGGGTTCGCGATGATCCATGAGCCAGGAGACCTGCCTTTTCCAACAACACCGTTGACCTACGAGGATAGGGAGGTGTTTAGATCGGGCTGGATGATTGTCCGCTGGATGGAGCTGCCCGCCTGGGGATTCGTGTACCTTTTTCAATCCCTCAGACGGGAGTCGTTGCATTCAGCTGGGTTGAGGGATAACAACTGCGCGATTTAAGCACTTCCATTTGGAAGTGCTTTTATTTTTTTGGTATAGTAGGCGGTCTATGTTTTGCCGTGGCGGAGCATGACTTCTGGGGCACTCTTATGGACCGGTGGGATGCGAGGGAATTGAGATGGGGATTGGAGGTGGGAATGGTCCTGGTTTTTCCGGATGGGGGAAATTTCCCGTTACCCCATCACTCATGAATCAGGTGATGAGGGTGAATTGGCGGCAGAATCTGGAGCCGATCTGGTCATGCCGTCCCATGTGGAAAAAGCGGTGGTGTGGATTCTTCCATTCCACGACCGTCAGGGATCGACAGTGCCGACGTGTTCCGGCAAACAGGAGAGGGAACAACCATCCATCACGGCTAGATAGGAGGGAGCGGAAATGAACGGGAAAAACCGCGGCAAGTTGTACGTGGTAGGCTTCGGTCCCGGCCATTTTGACCACATGACGCATCGGGCGCGGGAAGCGATCCGTGACAGCGATGTGATCGTCGGGTACAACACATATGTCGATATCATCCGCGATTTATTGGTTAATCAGGAGATCGTGCAAACCGGCATGACGGAAGAGGTCAGCCGTGCACAGACGGCGGTCGAGCTGGCTGAGAGCGGAAAAAAGGTGGCCGTGATTTCCAGCGGCGATGCAGGCGTGTACGGTATGGCAGGACTGGTGTACGAGGTGTTGGTGGAAAAAGAATGGCATCCGTGCGAAGGGGTGGAAGTGGAGGTGATCCCCGGTGTGTCAGCGATCAACTCCTGCGCGGCACTTTTGGGATCACCCGTAATGCACGATGCTTGCACGATCAGCCTGAGTGACCATCTCACCCCCTGGGAAACGATCGCCCGCCGCATCGAAGCGGCTGCGGCAGCCGATTTTGTTATCGCTTTGTACAACCCCAAAAGTGGGCGCCGTACTCGCCAGATCGTAGAGACCCAACGCATCCTGCTCCAGTATCGGTCACCGGACACACCTGTCGGATTGGTGAAAAGCGCCTATCGGGAACGGCAACACGTGGTGATCACAACGCTGGGTGAGATGCTGGATCATGAGATCGGCATGTTGACCACGGTGTTGATCGGCAATTCCACCACCTTTGTTCATCACGGATTGATGATCACACCACGCGGTTACCAGCGCAAATATACGCTTACCCAAAAGGAACAGGCCTTGAAGCCACATGAGCGCTTGCGGACGGAAGCCGAGCCATGGTCTCTCAACGCGCAAACAGAACAATCGGACAAGCCCGTAACCAAAGAGGCGAAAAATCCGGTTGCATGGGCCGAGGAAGCGTTGGCACTTCTTCAGGCCGCAGGCAAGGTTACTGCCACCGGCTCCCCTCCCATTACGGCGCCCAATGTCACCCCGATATTGGAAGTGGCCGTCTCTTCCGGCGTCGCCGAAAAAAAGTGGACGTCGAACCAAATGGCCGCACTGGCATCGCTGGCGGGAGACAAAGGGGAGATCACGTATACACCCGACCATCAAATGATCCTGCGCATCCCGACCGATGATCCCGACTCGGTGGTCCGCCGCCTGAAGGATGCGGGATGGTCGGTCCAGCCCGTTGGTGATGTAGTGCAGGTAAAAGCATGCGATTTTTGCGATGGCGACAAAGGAGAGTCGATTCCCCACGCCGAGGAATTGAACCGTCGGTTGGGCGGGATGAACGTCCCCAAGGAATTGAAAATCGGCTTCAACGGCTGTGCGATGGCCTGCTACGGTGCGGTGACGGAAGATATCGGGATCGTCTACCGACGCGGAACGTACGATTTGTTTCTGGGCGGGAAAAAGATCGGCCGCAATGCCCATCCTGCCCAGCGAGTGGCGGAAGGACTCACGCCGGAAGCGATGTTGGCAGCGGTGGAAAACGTCGTGCGGGAATATGCGGAAAAAGGGCACCCCAACGAGCGTTTCCACAAGTTTTTCAAGCGTGTCCAAGAGGTAAACGGGTTCCGATACCGGGAACAACCCCAACCGGTAGCGGTGGATACCGTCTGCGGGGATTGAAACGAGGAGGAAAAACCGATGGAAGCTTGTTTGTTTGTGGGGCACGGCAGCCGGGACCCGGAAGGGAACGCCCAGTTGCTGGACTTTACGTCGCGAGTGGGACGGCTTCTCTCTTTGCCGATCGTGGAGACGTGTTTTCTGGAACTGGCTGAGCCGGGTATCCCCGAAGGCATCCACCGTTGTGTGGAAAAAGGTTCCAAACGGATTGCAGTGGTTCCCATTATGCTCCTATTTGCGGGGCATGCCAAGGTACATATCCCCCTTGCGATCCGGGAAGCTGCCCGCCGGTATTCCGATGTCACGTTCACATACGGGCGGCCGGTTGGAGTGGATAAATCGGTGGTGTCCATTTTGGAACGGCGTATCAGGTCCGTCACCGATCTGCCGGAAGATCGTAACGAAAGCGATACGGCCGTGCTGATCGTGGGTCGGGGATCAAGCGACGCGGAGGCCAACAGCGATTTATTCAAAATCGCGCGGCTGTTGTGGGAGCGCCTGCCGGTACGGTGGGTGGAAACGGCATTTGTCGGGGTCACGGATCCCGGATGGGAAGAGGGAGTGGAGCGATGTGTCCGCTTGGGAGCTCAAAACATCATCATTTTGCCCTATCTGCTGTTTACCGGAGTGCTCATCAAACGGATGAACGGCCGCTTGGACGACCTTCGTGACCGGTATGCGGGTGTTCAACTCAGTATGACGGACTATCTCGGGCTGGATGACGGATTGGTCGGCGTGATGGTGAACCGGCTTTGGGAAGCCGCCGGTGGTCGGGGGTTGGATTGGGAGAAGTTGGCATCTGCTGCCGAGGCCGCTGGCCATCTACCGCATCACCACCATCACGATCACCACCATCATGACCATCACCACCATGAAACGGTTGTTGATCAACCATCGTGAAGTCGTCTTTCAGTCTCATCCAATGCGTGGAGGGCGAAGGGTGTCGTTTTCCGGCGAGCGACCGTTGAGCTTGGGGAGCGAGCTCATCCGAATCAACTGGCAAAACAGCGAAGTGCGCTGAATTGCCCCCTGTACCATAAATGATGATTTATGGAATCCACTCGCGAAAAGGGAGGGAAGACGATGATCCTGTTTTTGGCCGGTACCGGTGATGCACGGGCGTTGGCTGTTCGCATTCGAGAGGCGGGACATCCGCTGCTGGCGACGGTGGTTACCGAAAACGCCGCCAAAAGTTTGCGGGGTGCTGATTTGCAGGTGCGGGTAGGGAGACTGACGGCGGAGGAGATGGCCGCACTGATCCGGGAAAAGCGTTTGTACGGCGTCGTGGATGCAAGCCATCCCTTTGCCGAAGAAGCGTCCCGCAACGCGATGGAGGCGGCTCGGACCGCGGGTGTGCCCTATGTTCGCTACGAACGGCCGTCGTGGGTATATGACGATCATTCGCGCCTGACGGTCGTCGATTCGTATGAAGCAGCGGCGGAAGAGGCCGCTCGCTTGAAAGGGGTCGTCATGTTGACGACCGGAAGCAAAACGCTGGACGTATTTGCCAAACGGCTGCTGCATGAACCCGGTGTTCAGCTGGTGGCACGGATGTTGCCGCGCAAGGAAAACATGGAGAAATGTGCTGCGCTCGGGATCGAGCAAAAACAGATCGTGGCCATGCAGGGACCGTTCGGACCTGAGTTGAACTGGGCGTTGTACCGCCATTTCGGTGTTGATGTGGTTGTGACCAAGGAGAGTGGAAAAGTAGGGGCGGTGGACGAAAAGGTGACGACGGCGTTGGAGATGGGATTGCATGTGATACTCATATCCCGTCCCCGTTTGGATTACGGCACTGTTTATGCCGAACCGGACAAGATCATCCGGCACATACAGCAATGGAAGGGAGAGGAGAACCGTGACACCACGGGAGTTTCAACCGGTCACCACACGTCCTGAGGAGATTGAACAGCTCAGTTTCCGCATGATCACCGAGGAATTGGGCGAGCACCCGTTTACGGATGAGCAATTTCCTGTCGTCCAGCGGGTGATTCACTCCTCGGCCGATTTTGAGTTGGGCCAGAGCTTGCTGTTTCACCCCGATGCCATCCGGTCCGGGATCGAGGCGATTCTTGCGGGCAAGCCGGTTGTGGCGGACGTCCAGATGGTGCAGGTGGGGATCAGCAAACCGCGGATTGAGCGGTTCGGCGGGGATGTACGGGTGTACATCTCTGATCCGGATGTGGCAGCAGAAGCGAAACGCTTAGGGACGACGCGGGCGATCGTGTCGATGCGCAAAGCCGTGCGTGAAGCGGAAGGCGGCATTTTCGCAATCGGCAATGCCCCGACAGCCCTCTTGGAGCTAATCCGGCTGGTTCGGACGGGGGAGGCGAAGCCCGGCCTGATCGTCGGTGTCCCCGTGGGTTTCGTGTCAGCCGCCGAATCCAAAGAAGAGCTGGCCAAACTGGACGTACCGTTCATTACCAACCGGGGCAGAAAAGGAGGCAGTCCGACGGCCGTGGCGATTGTCAACGCGTTGTCGTTGATGGCGGAACGGCAGAAGTGAGGGAGCGGTCATGAAACAGGCGACGGAAGCGACCGATCAGCGGGAAATGCGACACGGATATACGACCGGATCGTGTGCGACCGCCGCGGCAAAAGCCGCACTGACGGCGCTCATCACCGGACGGGTTCCCGATCAGGTGGCAATCACATTGCCCATCGGACAAACGGTCGTTTTTATCGTGGAAAAAGGGACGGTTACGGCGGGGGAAGCGCGGTGCAGCGTGATCAAGGATGCAGGGGATGATCCTGACGCCACACACGGTGCCGAAATCGTTGCTACCGTTTCCTGGAGCGAGGAGCCCGGCGTGCACATCGACGGCGGTCCTGGAGTGGGCCGCGTCACCAAGCCGGGGTTGCCCGTCCCGGTGGGAGAGGCGGCGATCAATCCCGTGCCGCGAAAAATGTTGCGCCAAACGGTAGATGAAGTATTGACCCGCTACAGGATGGAGAGGGGGGTCCACGTGGTGATCTCCGTCCCGGGAGGTGAGGAGATCGCCAAAAAGACGCTGAACGAGCGGCTTGGGATCGTCGGTGGCATCTCCATCCTGGGGACGCGCGGCATCGTGGTGCCGTTTTCGACAGCAGCCTATCGCGCCAGTGTGGCCCAGGCGATCCGCGTAGCACTGGCGGGCGGTTGTCGTCATCTCGTGTTGACGACGGGAGGAAGCAGTGAGAAACACGCCATGAAATTGTTTCCCGATCTGCCGGAAGAGGCATTCATCCAGATGGGCGATTTTGTCGGATTCGCTTTGCAGCAAGCCAAACGGGCGGGGGCGGAAAAAGCGACACTGGTGGGGATGATGGGCAAATTCTCCAAAGTGGCCCAGGGAGTGATGATGGTTCATTCCAAAAGCGCTCCCGTCGATTTCGGCTTTTTAGCTGATGTTGCCCGGGAGGTGGGCGCTCCGCCCGAGGTGGTGGAGGTGGTCCGGCAGGCCAATACGGCGACGCATGCCGGGCAGTTGATGGAACAGGCGGGGTATCCGGCTTTTTTTGAACGGTTGAGCCAATTGGTTTGTCGGCGGGGGTGGGAGCACGCGGGCGGCGGCATCACTGTGGAAACGGTGCTGGTCACGATGAAGGGCGCATTGTTGGGGAGGTCGGTATGGTCATGATGCATCCCGTGAAAATCATCGGTGTGGGGGATGACGGGGCCAACGGGTTGTTTCCCGCCTACAACCGGTGGATTGAAGAGGCGGACACCTTGGTCGGAGGAGAGCGGCATTTAGCGTTTTTTCCCGAGAGTTCCGCTGAGCGGATTCCGATTAAAAACGGTCTCAGTGTGGTGTTGGAACGGATCGACCGGGCGAGACATCACGGACGGGTCGTCGTGCTGGCGTCCGGCGATCCGTTGTTTTACGGGATTGCCGGGCTGATCGCACGCAAACTAGGCCCGGATCAGGTGGAGATTCACCCACATTTGAGCTCGTTGCAACTGGCGTCCGCCCGCATGAAAGAGAGCTGGCAGGATGCGGCGGTCGAAAGTGTGCATGGGCGCAAGTTGGAGGGATTGGCACAGCGGATCGACGGTAAGGAGAAAGTGGCTTTGTTGACCGATGCGACCAACGATCCGTCCGCCATCGCCCGTTATCTCATTCGGTTCGGCATGTCCGAATACCGGGCGTTCGTCGCCGAAAATCTGGGCGGCGAAGAGGAACGGTGCGGTTGGTGGGAGTTGGAGGAGATGGCCGAAGCATCATTCTCTCCTCTCAATATTGTCATTCTCAAGTGGAAGTCAGACGCCGATCCGCCGCGTTGGGGGTTGGGCATCGACGACCATGAGTTTGCCCAGCGCAAACCGGATAAAGGGCTGATCACCAAAAAAGAGGTGCGTGTTCTCAGCCTGTCCGAAATGCAATTGGCCCCTGACAGCGTAGTGTGGGACATCGGGGCCGGTTCCGGTTCGGTTTCGGTGGAGGCGGCACGGCTGGCCCCTTTTGGCCAGGTGTTTGCCATTGAGAAAAATGAAGCGGATTTAACCAATATCGAAGCCAACAAAATAAAATTTCGCACCGATTTTGCCGTTATTCACGCCAAGGCGCCAGACGGGTTGGATCCGCTCCCCGATCCAGACGCGGTCTTTATCGGCGGCAGCGGCGGCGAACTGCAGGAATTGCTGCGGGTCTGCTGCGAACGGTTGAAACCGGGAGGACGGATCGTGGTCAATGCGGCGACATTGGAGACGTTGCATCAGACACGGGAAGGACTGTCGAAAGCCGGATTCGAGACACGGGTCACCATGGTGCAAACCGCCCGCAGCAAGCCGATTTTGAATCTGACCCGACTGGAGGGGTACAACCCCGTTTTCATCATTGTTGGATGGCGATGAAAGAAACTGGGACATGGCTCATCCGGACAAAGGCGAATGAAGCAGACGTGCCTTAGCGATTGGAGGAGAGATCGGATGAGTAAAATCGGAACTTTGTATGGATTGGGCGTCGGACCGGGTGATCCGGAACTGATCACGGTCAAGGCGTTCCGCATTATGCGGGAATCTCCCGTGATCGCCTATCCCAAAAAGCGAATGGGAGAAAAGAGCTACGCGCTGACCATCGCGGAAACCTACGTCAATCCGGCGGAAAAAGAGATGCTGGGTTTGGTGTTTCCCATGACGCGGGATCAGGAGGTATTGCGCCGGGAGTGGGACAAAACGGTGGCGACGGTGTGGGAGCGACTCTCCCTGGGGAAGGACGTGGCGTTTGTCACCGAAGGCGATCCGATGTTGTACAGCACGTTTATTCACATGAGCCGGTGTATGCGGGATGCCCACCCGGAGGTGAACATCGTCTCCGTCCCCGGCGTCTCCTCGGTCAACGCAGCCGCTTCCCGCCTCGATATCCCATTGGCAGATGGAGACGAGCAAATCGCGATCGTGCCGGCGACGGAAGACCGGGCGGCCATGAAAAAAGCGCTGTTGGAGCATGACGCGGTGGTGTTTCTCAAAGTGGCCAAGGTGCTCGACCAGATGATCGATTTGTTGCGGGAATTGGAGTTGATCGACAAAGCGATGGTGGTGAGCAAGGCCACGTCGGAACAGGAAATGATCTGGCGCCATGTGGAGGAATTGGCCGGTGCACGTCTCGGCTACTTGACACTGATGGTGGTGAGAAAATGAGCTTGGAACCGAAAGTGTATATCGTTGGCGCCGGTCCGGGCGATCCTGACTTGATCACGGTGAAGGGGCTGCGGATTTTGCAAGAGGCAGACGTCGTCGTCTACACCGATTCGTTGGTGAGCCAAGATCTGGTGGCCCGCGCCAAAATCGATGCGCAGATATACCCCAGTGCGGGAATGACGCTGGAAGAGATCGCCCAAACCATGATCAGCCACGTCCGACGGGGCGAGAGCGTGGTGCGCTTGCACACAGGAGACCCGGCCGTTTTCGGGGCGACGTTTGAGCAGATGGCCCTGCTGCGCGAAAAAGGGGTCCCGTTTGAAGTGGTACCAGGGGTGAGCTCGGTGTTCGCCTCAGCTGCCGTGTTGGGAGTGGAGCTGACTATACCCGAACTTACTCAAACCGTCATCTTCACCCGGGCGGAAGGGCGTACCCCTGTGCCTGAGAAAGAGCGGCTGGCGGAGCTGGCCCGGCATCATACCACCATCGCCCTGTTTTTGAGTGCGACATTGGCCAAAAAGGTGACCCGAGAGCTGATCACCGCCGGTTGGTCAGAGGAGACACCGGTGGCGGTGGTCCAGCGGGCGACGTGGCCCGACCAAAAGGTGGTGCGCACTACGCTGGGTCGGTTGGATCAGGACATGCGGGAAGCGGGCATACGCAGTCACGCAATGATATTGGCTGGATGGGCACTGGACCCTGATCTGGAGGAGAAGGGAACGTATCGGTCCAAACTGTACGACAAAACTTTTACACACAGTTACCGGAGAGGAGTGAACAGCCATGAGCAGTGATCCTGCCCAAACATCAGAGCGCGTGGCGATCGTCGCCATCACCAAGCACGGAACGGCGCTGGCGCGCACACTGAGAGACAAGATGCCGGGGGCAGATCTTTACTACATGGAGAAATTCGCCACAGGGGATGAGGCGATCGAGGGTATCCACCTGTTTACCGGTTCGGTCCGCCTGATTCTGCCCGATCTGTTTCAACGCTACGACGGACTGGTCATCTTCATTTCGCTCGGTGCAGTTGTACGGATGATCGCCCCTTTACTCAAGGACAAAAAGACGGACCCGGCAGTTGTCGTCGTGGACGACCGGGCGGAACACGCCATCAGTGTGTTGTCTGGCCACCTCGGCGGGGCCAATGCGTTGACCCGGAGCGTTGCCTCCCTGTTGGGGGCGCGTCCCGTTATCACCACCGCTTCCGACGTTCAGCAAACGATCGCGGTGGATTTGTTCGGGCGCGATTTCGGTTGGGAAATCGAAAACTTTGATAAGGTGACCCCCGTCAGCGCCGCCGTGGTGAACGAGGAACGGATCGCCATCGTGCAGGAATCGGGAGAGCGGAATTGGTGGACGTATGACAAACCGTTGCCATCCCACATCCGGGTGTACCGTTCGGCTACGGGAGCCGTCGAGGCGGGCTTTGACGCCGCGCTGGTGGTCACCCATCGGTTGTTGACGGAGGATGAAGAGAGGACGCTCCTGTCCAACGGCGTGCTGTACCGGCCCAAAGTGATCGTGCTGGGCATCGGGTGCAACCGGGGCACGCCGGTGGAAGAAATCGAGCAAGTGGTGTTGGAGACGCTTGCTGAACTGAGGCTGTCGGTTCGCAGCGTCCGCAATCTCGCTTCCATCGATCTGAAAAAGGATGAACCGGGGTTGAAGTCGTTATCGGAGAAATACGGATGGCCGCTCATCGTGTACACCCCGGAGGAGCTGAATACGGTCGAACTTCCCCATCCGTCGGAAGTCGTGTACCGGTACACGGGAGCGTACGGCGTGAGTGAGCCGGCGGCTCTGTTGTCAGCCGGGGCAGAAACGTGGCTGATGGAGAAGAAAAAGAGCGGCAATGTCACCATCTCCGTTGCCGTGGTACCCCATGAGCGAACGGAGGCGGGCGTCCGTTGAAAGAACATCGACCGAGAATCGTCATCGCCGGAACAGGAAGCGGCGTAGGCAAAACCACAATTACACTGGGATTGATGGCGGCGTTTCGCAGAAGAAACATGACGGTCCAGGGGTTTAAAACGGGGCCGGACTACATCGATCCCACATACCATACGGCGGTGACCGGCAGATCATCACGCAACCTGGACGTCTGGATGATGCCCCGCAACCGAGTCCGGGAAATTTTTTTACGCGGGAGTGAAGGAGCGGACTTGTCGATCGTGGAGGGGGTGATGGGTCTCTACGACGGGAAAGATCCGTTGAGCGACACCGGCAGTACGGCCGATATCGCCATCCTCCTGCAAAGTCCGGTTGTCTTGGTTGTCGACATCCATAGCATGGCACGAAGCGTCGCAGCGATCGTGATGGGGTTCCAACAACTCAACCCCGAGGTGGCCATCCGCGGTGTCATCGTCAACAAAGCGGGCAGCGAGGGACACTATCGGCTGGCAAAGGCGGCCATCGAGCAGGAATGCGGCATTCCCGTTTTCGGGTGGCTTCCTCGTGATGCCGAGCTGAATATACCTGAGCGTCACCTGGGTCTGATCCCCGCCGTCGAACGGGGAGAACTGCAACCCTTGTTTGAACAGTTGGCCGATGTGATCGAACAAGGAGTGGATCTGGACGCGTTGATCTCTGTCGCCGATGAGGCGCCAGCACTGGCATGGCCGGAGGAACGCCTTTTCGTCCCTGTCGCCGCCTCTGAGGGTCGGCGTCCGGTGATCGCCGTCGCCCGCGACGCCGCTTTCCATTTTTATTACCCGGAAAATCTGGAGCTGTTGACGCTGGCCGGTGCTGATCTCCGGTTTTTCAGCCCGTTGGCGGGAGAACCCGTCCCGGAGGAAGCGGACGGGTTAATGATCGGCGGTGGGTTTCCCGAAGAATTTGTGTCGGAGCTGGCACAGGAGGAGGACGTGAAAGATTCTATCCGCCGCAAAATCGCCGAGGGTTTGCCCACGTTTGCCGAATGCGGCGGTTACATGTATCTCTGCGAAGCGATCATCGACCGAGCGGGACGCGAACATCCCATGGTCGGGGTGATTCCGGCCAAGGTGACGATGCGGGACCGGCTGGCGGCATTGGGATACCGGGAAGTGACGGCGTTGTCCGATTCCGTCTTGTTGGAAAAAGGAGAAAAGGCGAGAGGACATGAATTCCATTATTCCGCCCTGACACCCGAGACAGAGGACTACCCCCGCGCATACGCTTGCGAAGGTCGGTTCGGCACTCGATTGGAGGGATACGTCAAGGGGAATGTGTTGGCCGGCTATGTCCATCTCCATTTCGCTTCCCATCCAGAGATGGTCCGACGGTGGTTGTTGATCTGCAGGGAATACGGCAAACGGAGGGACAGAGTATGACACAAGTGAACGAGCAACGTCTGGATAAGGGCTTAGCGACGGAAACATGGGCGCCAAAGACGCGAAAAGGCTTGACGCTGGTTTACACCGGTAAAGGCAAAGGAAAAACTACAGCCGCTCTGGGATTGGTGCTGCGGGCAGTGGGCCGGGGTATGAAAACGACGGTGTTGCAGTTTATCAAATCCCCGCAACGAACCTACGGCGAGCAAACCGCATTGGAGCGATTGGGAGTGCAAATCCATCAATTGGGCGTAGGCTTTACCTGGACCCGTACGCCGGAAGATCACCGCGCCGCCTTGGAAACCGCCTGGCAGACCGCCAAACAAACTGTGATGAGCGGCGAGTACGACTTGGTGATTCTTGATGAGATCAACAATGCACTGGCCATTCAGAGGTTTCCTATCGAGGATGTATTGCCGCTTCATGAGGTGTTGGAAGTGATCGAGCATCGCCCGTCTCACGTCCATCTGGTCTTGACCGGTCGAGATGCGCACCCGGAAGTGATCAGCCGGGCCGACCTCGTATCAGAGATTCACGCTGTCAAGCATTACTACGATGAAGGGGTTCCTGCTGTCAAAGGGATTGAGTTTTAGAGGGAGAGGAGATCAGGATGGCCAAGGCGATTATGTTGCAGGGAACGGGTTCTGATGTAGGCAAGAGCGTGTTGTGCACGGCTTTTTGCCGTTATTTTTTTGAGGAAGGGTATCAGGTGGCGCCGTTCAAATCGCAAAATATGGCGCTCAACTCTGCTATCACCGCCGACGGGGGCGAAATCGGACGTGCCCAGTGCGTTCAGGCGGAAGCGGCGGGCATCGAACCGACCGTCCACATGAATCCCATTCTCCTCAAACCAAAAGGTGATATGATCTCCGAAGTGATCGTGCACGGACGCCATTATGCCGACATGGAAGCGAGCGCCTATCGCGGCAGCGTGCTGGAAAAAGCGTTGCCCGCAGTTCGTTGGTCCCTGTCGATTCTGTCCGAAGCATTCGAGGTGTTGGTGATCGAGGGAGCGGGAAGTCCGGCGGAAATCAACCTGAAAGATCGGGACATCGCCAACATGCGGGTAGCAGAACTGGCCGATGCCCCCGTCATACTCGTCGGGGACATCGAACGGGGCGGCGTGTTCGCTTCGCTGGTGGGCACATTGGAGCTGCTGGACCCGGATGAACGGGCAAGGGTGAAAGGCTTCAT
The DNA here is from genome assembly GCF_030433435.1 of Polycladomyces subterraneus. Classification (NCBI taxonomy): domain Bacteria; kingdom Bacillati; phylum Bacillota; class Bacilli; order Caryophanales; family Thermoactinomycetaceae; genus Polycladomyces; species Polycladomyces subterraneus. The sequence goes on along the minus strand of NZ_JANRHH010000041.1, from coordinate 45,378 downwards.
CATCAACAAATTTCGTGGTAAACGGGAACTGCTTGATCCCGGCATCGAATGGCTGGAACGGCGGACCGGCATTCCCGTACTGGGTGTGGTGCCTTATCTGGAAACCGGAATTGACCCGGAAGATTCGCTCACTCTGGAGTCGCTTCGATTGAAAATGCCCGCATCTCGGGAGTTTGTAGACATCACCGTGATTCGCCTGCCCCGGATTTCCAATTTCACGGACTTTCTTCCGTTGGCCGACGCCCCCGACGTCCGTCTCCGTTATGTCCAATCGGCCAAGGAAATGGGCGATCCCGACGCGGTGATTCTTCCCGGTACCAAAAACACCGTTGAGGATTTGGCATGGTTGCGTGCATCGGGGTTGGCCGAGTACATCCAACGCCTGCGAAACCAGTGCGCGGAAATCGTCGGCATCTGCGGGGGATATCAAATGCTGGGACGTACGTTACACGACCCCGATGGAGTGGAATCACATCCCGGCGTCCACCCGGGATTGGGTATGTTGGACATCCGGACGCACTTTATTCCGGACAAACGAACGGTTCGGGCATCCGGAGAAACCCTGATCAAATGGGCTCGGGGTGTACCCGTCTCCGGCTATGAGATTCACATGGGCAGAACCGAGCGGGGAACGGATGCGAGTCCGGTGTTGCAATGGGCGGACGGACGCTTGGACGGTGCGGTGTCAGTCGACGGAAGCGTATGGGGCACCTATCTGCACGGGTTGTTCGATAACGGGGCATTTACCCACGCCTGGATCAACCGTCTGCGTGGGAAAAAGGGTTTGCCGCCCCGTTCCGAAGAGTATCTCGGGCTACGAGCGGACCGGGACGTGATTTATGCCCGCCTTTCCCGTTGGATTCGCGAGTATGTGGACATGGAACGGGTGAAGCAAATCATGGGGCTGTCAGTATGTACGGAAAGTGTTGAATGAGAAGGGCGTGCCGATCAACGTTTCCGATCTTCCGGCGGAGGATCTGATCTCCGCGCATTTTGACCCCGCCATCCAACAAGCGAATGAGTTGGTGGAGAAAGCGGATGCCATCATTGTTGCCAGCCCGGTCTACAAGGCTTCTTTTACGGGGGTTTTCAAAACCTACCTTGACCTGTTGCCGCAAAAAGGACCTGTACTTCGACGTTTCGTCTAACAAATACGCGATCGGGCTGAACCTGTTGGAGCGGTTCCCCGGGCAAACGGACAATGACGTCGTCAATAATGCCTTGGAAGTGATGCGTAACGCGTATAATATCGACTCCATGCTGTTTGACAAATACGCTCGTCTGGCGATCAAGGCGCTATTAGCTGAGGGAAGAAACACATATCATCTTAACGATTCCTGAGCTGCTGAAAAAAGAAAGCCCACTCAGGCAAAGACTGATCCGTCAGCTTCCTATCCAGAACCTCGTTTCTCTTTTCCTTTTACAGACTCCGCCGAGACGGACGCCCGCGGCACCGCCGCGGCCACCCATTCGGCTCCGGTGACCCCGGAGCCCGGGTGCTCGGCCCCGGGCTCCATTTATACCCTCTTATCTGTTTCACTCTCCATCTACACAATGAAATCAACTTACTTTGCTCCTGGTGACAGCATCGCTGGTACTAGGGAGTGTCTGATAAATATTTTTCGTACAATATTTGTATCTTCTTTAATAATTGCTGACGATTTTTCGCCGGTTTGATCCACTTAGGAAGCCTGCTGGCCACACCACCATGATGAGTAGTATCCCTAATCCCCGCCCGAACCAAGCTTTCTATGTATTTTAAGTGCTCCAAGTTATATGCCCAAAATACGTGTGAGCCGAAAGGGATCCGAAAATATAAAGGGTAATCAAAATACATATCCATACCTTGCATATGATAGCTCATTACCTTGATTTCCTTCTCATTAAAACAGGAATCTCGGTAAAATGCTGACGAACTCTTTTCTGATGGTGAAACCTAGACAAACTCATTTTATACATCCTTCCTAAAAAAACTCCTCATAAACTTCACTTGTTCAATACCCAAACGCGGACAAGGTCTTCTATGTTGACCGTCTCCGGTTGAAACTCTCTGGATGGATTCGTCCTGAACATAGAAGAGCCTCCCTTCATTGATCTTTTTCCATTTCAGTTCGACAAAAAAGGCTCTAAGCGGACCTAAATTCCAAGCGGGAGCACGAATAAATGAATAGCGACCTCAGAGATAGATAAAGGAGTCAACCGCATATGAACAAGTGGCTTAACCACATCCATACAGAATTGCATGAGATTTATGGGGAGAGTTACCCACGATTTTTAAGGGCTGAGATGATCCACTTCGCTTATTATCCACTGATCTCTTTGCTTTTCTCCTTATCTTTTCAACCTAACATAATCAGGACCATGGGCTCTTGGGGGATGGTGGGCATCATCGTCATCGTATTTTTTATCATGCTCTATCTCGAAAATCGTTATCAAGTGAAATTAAATCAGGAGATGAAACAGCGATATAAACAAACCATATATTACCGATGGATCAGCAGGGGACTCAGGTTTGTGTTAAGCATATTGGTATTCCTAACCAGTTTCATGTTGCCTCGATGGCTCAATCCACCTCAACCCATTCCCCAAGCTGTAACGGAATACGGGTATCCTGTGCAACTGCCAGCAAAACTGCCGTTTAAACCAACAAAGCAATATGCCGTAGTAAAAGCGGGCCTATTCCATTACGAAATGGACGTGTTTTATGAACATGGTGACACTCACCTAACCCTGTATATCAATCAAGATGAGGATCAGGAGTTGTTTTTGAACAATGCCACCCTCAAAAATGGAATCAAAGCAGACTACGAAGAAACTGACATACCAGATGATGAATATGAATACTACGATTTGACGTGGTATCAAAAAGGGTTCAGTTATCGACTAAGTTATTCACCCTCTAAAAACGAGCCCAAACCAACCAAAGACGTTTTGCTAAACATCGCCAATTCCTTTAAACCCGTTCATTCTTAACAAAATCCATAACCGCTCATGGTACCGTGGCCCTTAGTAAATCTTCCTACGGGTGAAAAAGACCCGGCAGGTACACACCTGTCCGGGTTTTTATGGATCAAAGGTGGCAAATCCTTTCCCCGGGACTCCGCGGAGACGGCCGCCCGCGGCGGCGCCGCGGCCACCCGTTCGCTCCGATATAGGCCCCCGGGGCTTGCTGAGACCAGGCCCCGGGGAGCCGCCCCCTAACTAGCGAACCTGCTCACGTGAATCGACCAAATAAGAGTTATTTGTTAACAGTTATCAGGGTATTCTTCGGGAAGTGGTTTTCTTACTCTCTTTACAAATTCCAAGGATATAGCACTATATTTTCTAAAATTGTCTCTCGCTTCTAATAAGCTCATCGAATTTGCTCCACCAGAAAATGTAGGATCATCATTCTGAACTGGATCATCTTCCCAATAACATACGGGGCAAATGTTATAAGTATCTCCTGGTTCCTCAGGATATGTCAAAAATCCACAACATAGACAAGAATATAGCATATTTATCTGTCTCCCTCCTTCACGGGCTGCGACAGGATTAACTGTTTTTGTGGTGTTTTTTCGTTTCCGGGATGATGTTTGCATCACGTAACTCTTTCAGCGCTGTTGCGGCGCGATATTTAGTGCACCCCGCCTTACGTTGGAGCCTCAGCCGCCCCACCTGACCTTAAAAGTAGTGTCTTATTCGAGAAACTCGCCTTTCCACTGGACCCCGGAGCCCGGGGGCTCGTCCCCGGGCTCCTAGACGTAGCAGGTTTCTAGCACTCAAACGTTGTATATGTATTCCAGAGTGTGGGGAACAGTTGGGAAGGGTTGACAGCGGGGCGTGGTCCCCTTCGGTCGCTACTGCGACGGAGGGGAGGTGATGCGGATGAAAGAAACGATCATGCTTTTGGCGTTGATCGTACAGGTGGTACATGTCACCTACATCTCTGGGGTGAAACCATGAACAAGCCCGCCATATTTGAAAAAACGATGGGGCCATATCGGATCTTCACCGATTCGTCTCGATTGCAGGTTGATGTTATTCACCGTTATTTGTCTGAAGAATCGTATTGGGCTCGTGGTATACCTATGGACCTGGTCGTAACCTCCATCCAGCATTCCCTTTGTTTCGGCATGTATGACGGAGAAAGTCAAATCGGTTTCGCTCGTGTGGTCACGGACTTCGCCCGTTACGCTTATTTGTGCGACGTATTTGTACTACCTGAATACCGTGGACAAGGGTTGGGAAAGTGGTTGGTGGAGACGGTGGTGTCCCACCCGTCGTTGGCCCGATTGGCCCGGATCACCTTGGGCACCCGAGACGCACACGGTCTTTACGCCCAGTACGGTTTTCAACCTTTGCGGAGCCCTGAACGGCACATGGAGTTGATTAGGAAGGTGGGGTATGGGATCACTCAAGAAACAGTCACTTCATCGGAATAAAACAAAAGACGGTGTTATCGTCAAGGGGTATGCCTGTATATGAGAACACAGCGTAGACGGAACAGCCCCTCCTGCTAACAAATAGGAGGGGCTGTAAGTTCCAAAACCAGAATTAAATTTGGAACTTATAATTGGCTGGTGATGGAAATATGCACGCGGTTGTTTCGCTATTAGATGAGTCTCATTATAAAAAAGTAGAATGGATTTGGGCCGAATTAAAAAAGAGGTTTCATATTGAAGGAATTTATATAACGCCTTATCCTCACTTCTCCTACCAAGTGGCTAGAGGTTACGATTTAGAAAAAATGCTCCCAGTATTATCTCAGCTGGCCCAAAGACAAAAACCGTTTACTATTCATGCAACAGGTTTAGGTCTCTTTACAGGTAAAAAACCAGTTGTATATGTACCAGTCGTTCGAAGTAATGAACTAAACAAATTACATCAACAAATCTGGCAAGAAACTTCTATGTTTGTTACAGATGAAGTTGATTATTACGACGAACAAAAATGGTTGCCACATATCACTCTTGCTCATGGTGATGTAACAGATAAAAATGTTTCTAAACTGATATCTTATTTAAATAGCTATATTGATTTAACATGGGAAATTAATGTGGACAACCTTGCCCTTATTTACGAAACAAAAGGTAAACAAATTTTACTTGAGCGATATCTATTTGGCAGACAATAAATCAAAAGAGCCATTTAACAGCTCTTTTTCTATTTTCTAGGGAGATAGCAGTCGCTACATCCACCCTCCATAATGTCCGCTAAATACAATTAGCGGACATAACCTCCCAGAGGCACAGGTCGTCGAAAAAAAGGAGGTCATAACGAAAATATTATATGAGGGGAGGAGAACCATGGCAAGCTGGTCCAATGAAGAAGAGGTGTTTCAAAGCTACCTTCTTATTTAGAAAAAATTGGATGATCTGTTCCTGTTTCCCCTTCTGACTGGGGGTTAGTGAAACAACAAATGTGGTTAGTGAAGTTACTTAATTAATTGTGGAGGAAAGAACATGCAGGTCACGTACACCATCGAAGAAAAGGATCTATTTCATCTTTATAAGCATATTTTGAAAAGACCGAAATATTTTTGGGGATACCAAGGCAACGTATTGGCGGCCCCGATTTTAAGGGCTGTGGCAGAACGACGAATTTTCCTTTCAAGGGAATTACTACGAAATTAAAGGTGGAACAATGCAACCTCGTCCCATTCAAAAACACTACCTCGCTATTTTCCAGGGAGGCAATTGATCAGTTAAAACAAGCTGGTATTGATTTGGTTTTAATGGCATTTTGTTTTCCATTGGATGAATTGCCGTCCTGTTCAGGAAAATGTAATCAAACAACTATAACTCGTTTAGGGAAAACAATGAGAGTGATAGGTTAAAACCAGTGTGCCGGTAACGTCTTTGTGGGTACATATAGTAAGAATCGCAGAATCGTATAGGCAGGAGGATGAGGCCCGAGACGGGAAACGGACTGCAGACGCGAATGACCCAAGAAGCCAACGGCGCCTAAAGTGAGTTCCTGCGGTGTTTTAACCGTGTGGAGTGCCAAGATCGCTTAATTGGTTTTCGTCGGCGTAGTCCGATTTCTTTTTGTTTACCCTTTATCAACTTGTTTATTGCACGAGATCCTGGGCCTCCGCCAACGGCATGTTGCTGTTTTGTATTTGAGCTTTCGATTGCAGAATTGGTACCACTTGTGCTGTAGGTTCCACTACCGCTTGCCACCTGAGTAGCCGACGAAGTGGATTTGCGTTTGCTCCGCTTGACGACCTGATTATTGATGACGATGACGATTTCTTTGGCATTGTTCTTCTTTCCATGCTTTTTGTGCGTCACATACCGTTTACCCTTTATTCCAACGTTTTTGGCTTTTCCTCCAGCGCCCACACTCTGTTGCTGACGGGTGTTTGACGAAGCAATAGCCACATTACTTCCTGCAGCGCTGCTTCGACCAGCCCCACTCGCAATTTGCGTAGTATTTGGTGCATTAGTGAACTGGTTGTTGATAATCACCACAGCTTTTGATTTTCCAGATAGAGGAGACTTGGTTATGGTTCGTTTCCCTGTTTTTTCGACAATGACAGTGATCTTTTCGTTGATATTTGCCATCTTTTTATCCATCCTTTTTCGTTGGATTTGCTTTAACAAAAGATGAACAAAGTGTGCGATAATCGTGGGCAAGTTATCAAAATATACTCAAGCCCAAAACGCTCGGAATGTAGTAGAAACGAAAACCGACTCCTTCGCGTAGGGAGCCGGTTCATTTGTGCGCTTTATGATACATCCGTTCCTACCGCGTCGGAAGGAGAGGTGTCACCATGCTGTTTGCCGAATTGTGGATGATGAGGCTGGAATTCGTTTTCACTTTTGGCCACGACGATCGTAGCGATACCATTTCCGATCATGTTCACAATGGCTCGTGCTTCAGACATGAAGCGGTCTACACCGAGCAATAGAGCCAATCCCTCCAAGGGAATCGCATGTGTGGCGCTCAACGTGGAGGCTAGCACAATAAATCCGCCACCCGTCACCGTCGCCGCTCCTTTTGAAGTCAGCATCAGGATAGCGAGAATCGTCAGCTCCTGTGTCAAACTCAGATCAACACCGCTCACCTGGGCCAAGAATACGACGGCCATAGTCAAATAAATCGATGTACCGTCCAAGTTGAAGGCATAGCCCGTCGGCAGAACCAAGCCGACCACCGATTTGGAACAACCGTATTCTTCCATCCGCTTCATCATGCGGGGCAAAACGGATTCGGACGAGGAGGTCCCAAGTACGATGAGCAATTCTTCTTTGATAAATTTTAGGTAGTTCCACAGACTGAACCCGTACATCCGGCAAATCAGATTCAAGACGATGAAGACGAACAGGAACATGGTGATGTAGACGGCCAGCATCAGTTTGCCCAGCGGAATGAGTGAGGACAGGCCGTATTTTCCGATGGTGTAAGACATCGCCCCAAAGGCACCGAGCGGAGCTACCCGCATGATGATGTTGACAATCTTGAAAAACACTTTGGAGATCTGGTCTAACAGATCGATCAGCGGTTTCCCGAAATTGCCGAGTGCGGCCAAAGCGAATCCGAACAGTATGGAAAAGAAGACGACCTGCAGGGTGTCACCTTTGGCAAAGGCATCTACGACATTGGAGGGAACGATATGAACCAGGAAATCAACCAGATTCATCTTCTTCCCTTCACTTACATATTGTGAAACTTGATCCTGCCCTTGACTTGGGTCCAGATGAACACCCACACCGGGTTTCACCACATTGGCAACAATGAGGCCGATGGCCAAAGCGATGGTGGTTACAATCTCAAAGTAGAGGAGCGCCTTTCCGCCCACTCTCCCCACCTTTTTCATATCGCCCATTTTGGCAATCCCGACAACGATGGTCAGGAAGACGATCGGGGCGATCACCATCTTTACCATATTGATAAAAACGTCTCCAATCGGTTTCATGGCTTTGGCTGTTTCAGGAGCCAAAGTACCCAAAATGATACCGAGCGTAATGGCAGTCAGCACTTGAAAGGTCAAATTGGTGACCAATCTTTTCATCCTTGTTAACCTCCTTTGCTGTATCGGACAATCCGATTAATAGAAAAGAATATACTATCACATAGATCTGAAAATGGTAATCGATTTCATTATTGAATATACCAATGTTTCTCACAAAATGTCTATCATGTTCGCGGGAATGGATATTTTGCCAATAATGCGAAATCAATACGGGTACTTGGGGTTATCGCTTATCGGCCGTCACTGTTATATGTTCTGTTCTGTTCTTTCTCGAGTATAGTCCGCAGGAATTGTTAATGTCCACTCGGACATGACACATTGCTGGTTTCATCTTATACTGGCCATATAAATTATCCGAAAGGACTGTATATCATGAGTATTTTCTCTTTTGAGCCGTCATATGAATACGCTCTTCGATTGGACCGACAGGATGAGCTATCTTTGTTTCGAGATGAATTTTACGTCCCGGAAGGGACGATTTATTTGGACGGCAACTCGTTGGGTTTACTGTCCAAACGGGCCGAACAATCACTGCTGGAGATGCTCGAATCATGGAAGAAACTAGCGATTGACGGCTGGACCCAGGGACGGTATCCGTGGTTTTACTTGTCGGAACGTTTGGGGGAAATGACCGCGCCCTTGATCGGAGCTTCTCCCGAAGAAGTGATTGTAACCGCTTCTACTACGGTCAATCTGCATCAAGCGGTGGCCACTTTTTATCAACCCCAGGGGAAAAAAACAAAAATTTTGGCGGATGAATTGGCATTCCCTACTGATATCTACGTTTTGCAAAGTCAAATCAAAAGGAAGGGGTATGACCCGGAGACTCATTTGGTCAAGGTAAAAAGTCGCGACGGCCGTTTCATCGAGGAAGAAGACATCATTTCCGTCATGACCGACGAGATTGCGCTGATCGTGCTGCCCAGCGTGTTGTACCGAAGTGGTCAAATTCTGGACATGAAACGGTTGACGGAGGAAGCACACCGGCGGGGGATTCTTGTCGGCTTTGACTGCTGCCATTCCATCGGTGCCATTCCGCATGCGTTGAGTGAGTGGGGTGTCGACTTCGCCGTCTGGTGCAACTACAAGTATCTAAATGCCGGCCCGGGAGGAGTGGCTGGACTGTATGTCCATCGCCGGCATTTTGACCGTACCCCGGGTTTGGCGGGTTGGTTCGGTTCACGCAAGGACAAACAGTTCGACATGGACCATACGATGAACCCGGCCGAGCACGCCGGCGCTTACCAGCTGGGAACACCGCACATTTTGAGCGCCGCTCCCTTGATCGGTTCGTTGGAAATGTTTGCGGAAGCGGGCATTGACCGGGTACGTCGCAAATCACTGCAACTGACACGTTATTTGATTTTCCTGATTGAACGGGAACTGATCGGATATGGATTTGCGATCGGAAGTCCGCTGGAGGATCACCGGCGCGGCGGTCACGTCTATCTGGAGCACCCCGAGGCGGTGCGTATCTGCAAAGCATTGAAAGCGAACGGCGTAATCCCGGATTTCCGTGCTCCGAATGGCATTCGCCTCGCACCGGTCGCACTTTACACGACCTTTGAAGAGGTATGGAAGTGTCTCCAAATCCTCAAGGAAATCATGGAGACGGGGCAATACAAGCAGTTTAAAAACACACGGGATGTGGTGGCCTAGTCGTACTTGGGCACGATTCAGGTGATCCTTTTTCGTTTCCCCCCTGTTTCCCTAAGGATCAAAGGTTACTCTTGGAAAAGAGCAGCATTTAGCGAATGCCAAACACGTTGAAGCAAGAAATTGATACGGGAGTGAGGAAAATCGGTATGAAATGGTTAGATATCTCGCAGCCGTTGAGCAATGACATCGCGGTGTGGCCCGGCGATACGCCATTTTCGTTTGCGTTGTCGTGGACCATGGAGCACGGCTCCGTCAATGTCGGCAAGCTGACGATGAGTACTCATACTGGAACGCATGTAGATGCGCCATTTCACTTTGATGATACGGGCCACAAAGTGATGGAGCTGGATATCGAGGTGTTTGTGGGACCCGCCCGTGTGATCGACGTATCTCCGCATGCAAGCGTCGGAGCTGAAGAGCTGGCCGCCTATGATCTGGAGGGGGTAAAGCGGTTGCTGTTGCGGACACGTTCCGCTTCCGACCCGACGGTGTTCCCGGCCACCATCACCTATATGCGGCCGGACGCCGCCGACTATTTGCATGAAAAAGGTGTGCGGTTGCTCGGGGTAGATGTGCCATCTGTGGACCCCTTGGACAGTAAGGAGTTAGCGGCTCATCACGAACTGTTAAAGTGCGGGATTTACATTTTGGAAAACGTGGTGCTGGATCAAGTCCGACCGGGTGACTACGAACTGATCGCCGTACCACTCGCGCTCCAAGACGCGGATGCCAGCCCGGTTCGGGCGCTGTTGCGTCCGTACGAATAAGGGGGATATAAGCGATGCATAACGAAAAAGGAATTCACACGGATTTTCGCGATCAGATGACCTACGGGGAATACCTGCAGTTGGACCGAATTTTGTCCGGTCAGAAACGCTTGTCCGGCCATCATGACGAGATGTTGTTTATTGTGATCCACCAGGTGAGCGAACTCTGGATGAAATTGATGTTGCATGAGATCCAGGCGGCGATCCTATGCATCAAAAACGGGGAACTGTCCCGTGCGTTCAAGATGTTGGCTCGCGTTTCCAAAATCCAGTCCCAGATTATTCAGTCGTGGGATGTCCTCTCCACCCTGACACCCGCAGAGTATCTTGAATTCCGTGACCAACTGGGCCAAGCCTCCGGCTTTCAATCTTATCAGTACCGGATGATCGAGTTTGCTCTTGGGTATAAAACCCGGCACATTTTGGAGATCTATCGGAAAGATCCGGATTTGTATCGGCTATTGGATGAAGCCTTGCATGCTCCCAGCCTTTATGACGTTTCCATCCAAGCGTTGGCCAAAGCGGGTTTTGCCATTCACCCCGATGTGTTGAACCGGGATTATACCCAGCCTTATCAGGCACACCCCAGTGTGGAAGCGGCTTGGCTGGCGGTGTATCGGGATGTGAAATCCTATTGGGATCTCTACCAATTGGCCGAAAAGCTGGTCGACCTGGAAGACTGGGTACGGCAATGGCGTTTTCGCCATGTGACCACGGTGGAGCGCATCATCGGCCATAAAACGGGAACAGGTGGTTCTTCCGGTGTCCATTATCTGAAAAAGACGCTTGATCACCGGTTTTTTCCCGAGCTGTGGGATGTGCGGACGAAGTTGTGAAGAGAGGGCATTGGGGATGAAAACTGGATCAAACCCACATCAAAAAACAACAGCCGCGTATCCGCGGCTGAGTCTATTCTGGACAAACATTGCCGCTGCAGGTGCAAGCACACGTAAGTCACAAAGCTGGCTAATATGGAATGAATTCATCAACATGTTGACGGGTGGGGACCCTGAAATAATCCAAGCAGCTGAGCGTTATTATAAAGAAACGCGGACACCGTGGAGTAGATAAACAGCTGTATGAATATATCAAGATGGCTTTGTCGCGCATTTAATTTGTGAAAAGTGATGGACCAGACAGACTAAAAGTTGTGAGCCTTTATGAAAATGGCCAAGGGAGATGAATCCTTGGCCATTTGTTCTACCTGGGGTACCAACATATACCCATAAGAGTTTGTGACTTTCCACACACGGCTAAATCCGTGGGCTTCTCGCTTCATTTGGCGTGGCAACCCGCATTCATCCACGATGGCTTCGTCCAAGCCTAGTGATTTTGTTTTAACGAGTTTTCGCTCGCATAGTAGTTTTAAGTGTTTTCACACTTATGTGCTTAGTTGTACCAAAATTCTGTCTAACTTGCAAGAGGGCTGAAGGCTTCGCTTTCATCCCCACTTTGAAGGGCTGGGGTTGCCGCGCGCTCCTTATAAGCAGACTATCTCAATGACCGAATATGGACTTCTGCTATGGATCATAAGCATACAAATTGTTCCTTCCAGTTCGGGGGCCAACCATTGTAAACCCTTCTTTCACATTACTCAGCACGAACTGTTGCCGCTCTTCCATGCCCATCTCGTTGCCTGCACCATGTCTCGAGAACATATGCTCCAACAAAGCTGATGGAGTTATCGCTGAAGCATCCGTTTCTTGATCCATTTCCACCAGAGGAGACCAAAAGCAATTCCTGCACTCATTGGAAATGAATATACTTCTGCGAAATAACGGAACTTTGTAAACGCTCTAAACTGATTAAAGAAGTTAGGTGGATGCTGAAAACCCATGAGGCAAATACCAGTTGGAATAAAGCATAAGACGATTCCGACTAGAGAATATAGCAGAGCCCCTCGTTTTCGACGATAAAATCGATCCAAGAGCAGGAAGACAATGAGATACAAAGGAAGAAATACGAGGATAAATACTAGGATCCACACCAATAGCTCGATATAGTGTTGAGACACAGTTCTCCACAAGTTTCGTAAGGAGAAATCTTCAATAATCGTAACGAGCCAGATGGTTTTCCTGATAAAGAGTTGGATGTAGTAAGCGATGATACCGATCAAGAAGCTCATCAAAGCAACTTGAAGGAATCTTTTTAGAAAGATCTTAGTAGACATACTCTCCCCCCACCAACGTCATACTTATAACATAATTATAACTATTCAGTAATGGATTAACATGTACTTTATCTTGATTAAGATAGATCCTGGAGTGGTAGGACGTAGCAGGTTTCCGGGACCCAAATGTTGAATATGTATTAAAAGTGTGAGGAACGGAGACAGGCTGCTGGCGGGGTGTGGCCCTCTCAGTCGCTACTTGCGACGGAGAGGGGGTGATGCTGCTGAAAGAGACGATCATGCTATTGTCGCTGGTCGCTCAGGTGATATATATCACCTATGTCATCGCGTCACAAAAAAAGCAGTGACCCGCCAGGCCTGGGAAACCATGCGGGTCACTTTTGTGTGATTCCATGGGCCACGCCTCGTCACGGCGTGCTCGCTGTTCCTCACACTTATTATACTATGCCCAATCGCTGGAAATCAAACCATTTGTACAAAGAAATGTGCCCCACACCGCCTTTATACTCAACGCCAGGCGATTTTCTCCACTTCACCCTGAAGATCTTCCCGAGTAGCCCGGATGTAATGCATCGTGTCGTCTAGACTGTCATGTCCCATAATGTGCACCAATTAAGAACCTCGCCCAGATTGCGAACCCTGGACGGGTTTCTTTTTATTTCTTATCATATCCAGCTTTTTTGGCGTCCTCCTCATTCCAACAAAACACTCTTTGCTCTATAAGAATATATCTATTGATCAGGTTCCGCGTACTTTTTGGTTTCATAGTTACCAGCGTACTTATCGGGCTGCCTGTGGCAGATACGTAGCCGGAATTCATAAGGCAATTCGTCAAGCAGATCGTTGCATCGACCGCCAGAAGAAGTGGCGAGGCATCGCCACGCGCTATGGGAATAGGGCGGTTAATTTTCATGCCGTTCTTCTTATTGCGAGCTTGGTGATTTAGTTGAATCGTTGTTTTACCAGACACCCCTGGTTCACGTTTTCTGCTTTCATCCTATTCCCAGTCAACCAATACTCGAACGAACCGAGTCGTAAATGAAAAGAAAATTTCGCATGTACAAATAGTAACAATATTATGTATAATATATGATGTACGATATATGATCAGAGCATTACTGGAAGGGGGGACGATGTGGAGCTATTTTTATCAAATCCGAAGCCGCTCAAAGTGCAAGCGTATACAATTTTAAAAGAAGCGATTATACGCGGGATATTGAAGGATAATGAGATGATTACGGAGCGGGTGGCGTTAGAGAGGTTCGGTATCAGCCGCACTCCCTTCCGTGAAGCTGTTCAAACGCTTGAAGCGGAAGGATGGGTCTATAACATCCCTTATAAAGGGACCTTTATCTCGCCGATTACGATCAAGGATATCCACGATGTTTTTGAATTGCGTTTTATGTTGGAAATCGGCGTCGTTCGTAAAATTCAGCAAAAGATCAACCGGAAAAACTTGGACCAATTGCAAGCGATCACGGCAGCAATGAATACAGATCCGTCGCAAATGAGCGATGTTGATTTCATGTTATTGGACAAAGATTTTCACAAAGTGCTGTTTGAACTTACGGATAACGAGCGGTTGATCTCCGTTTTTAAACAAACGTCAGACCTGATTCGCCGAATTGGCATGCGGGTTTTACACCGAGCGTCAAGACGCGAAGAAGTTGTTTGTGAACATCAGAGAATTATAGAAGGACTCCAAAACGGAACGGCGGAGCTAGAAATGGAACAACATTTAAATAAACAGAAACAATCCTTTATTGAATTGTATCAAGGTGAAAAATAACACACTCGCGCCATTATCTTGTTTATTTACGGGAGAGAGGTCTGTTACCGTGAGTAAAAGTGATTTAACCAAAACGGACATAAGCCGGTTAATCGAACAATTGGGGACGGACAAAGTGCAACCATTTCCAGCGAAGGGTTCCGAATACGGTTCATCGAGTGATTGGGTCGTCTTTGCCGAATCGGAGCAAGAGGCGGCTAAGGTGATCCGCTGGGCCGGAGAATCGCAAGTTTCAATTTTGCCCGAAGGCCAGGGGGCACTCGCAGGATACGGCAATCCTGTCCGAAAAGAGGCGGTCACCTTATCTTTGGCCAAATATAATCAGGTTACAGAACATTCGGTTGGCGACTTGACGGTTACGGTGCAAGCGGGCACGCTACTAAGTCATTTACAAGCGGTATTGAAGGAAAAAGGACAGATGCTGCCGCTTGATCCGGGTTGGCCGGAGATGAGAACGGCAGGTGGGATCGTGGCTGCGGCCCTGACAGGACCAAAACGGTTAAAGTACGGAACTCCGCGCGATTGGGTTATCGGTCTCAGGGTGATTTTGGCCGATGGCCAGGTAATTCGTACCGGCGGCAAAGTCGTCAAAAATGTCGCCGGATACGATATGAATAAGTTGTTCGTCGGATCGTTCGGGACCTTGGGGGTCATTACGGAGTGCACATTTAAATTGCGTCCCCTTCCTCCTGAGGAAACGGTAATCATTTTGGAACATTCGGATGTGAACGCCCTGTTACGGCTCAGCCGGTGCATATTGGATTCTTCATTGGAACCGTCGGCGATAGAGATTGTTAATTCCTCGTTGTTGTCAGTCCTTTTGCCCGGTGAGCATGCGACGTTTGGATTGATGATTGGTTTCGAAGACGAAACCAAAGCCGTGGATAAAGAACAAGATCAAGTTGTGAAATGGGCAAAGGAAGAAGGAATAAGGATCCGGGAGACTCTTCGAAACGAATGGTCTGCAGCGTTATGGCGATCCTTTGGTGAACTTATGCCCCACGCCAAAGATTCGGAAAGTTCAGCTGCGAAAATCGCTGTCAAGGTAAGTACCCTTCCCGATCAAGCGGCCGCTGCTGTTCAAATGATTCACTATCTGGCGGAAGAAATGGGGATTGATGCTATGATTCACGGGGGAACGGGCACGGGAATTACGTTCGCCGTATTGCAGCCGAAACGGGATCAATGGGCAATCGCAAAAGAACTTATCGAAAAAGTCAGGCAACGAATAGAAGAGCAGCTTGGTTATGTGGTCATCCTACATGCACCTTCCTTTTTTAAAGAGCTCATTCCTGTTTGGGGAAAAACACCAGCCGGACTGTTTCTCATGCGGAAGATCAAAGCGCAATTAGATCCGGAAGGGCGATTTAATCCGGGACGATGGGTAGGAGGGATATAAGATATGCCTGAAACGATAAAGGAAACGAAACCATTAACGGGATATCCGTTTGCCGATCCGCCTGACCCGGATAAGTGGTCGAAATGCATTCATTGCGGAATGTGTTTGGACGCGTGCCCCACCTATCAGGAAGAGAAATTGGAAGCTCATTCCCCACGCGGCCGCGTTCATTTGATCAAAGCGGTGGGTGAAGGGCGGCTAAAGTTAAACGAAGGTTTATATGACCCGGTTTTTCAGTGTTTGGATTGCCGTGCGTGCGAAACCGCTTGTCCATCAGGGGTAGAGGTCGGAGCCTTGATTGAAGAAGCGCGCGGCCAACTTTTTCAGGTAATGCCTCCCAAAGGACTTAGGGGAATGATCAACCGATTCTTTTTAAGGCATTTGTTTCCCCATCCCGCACGCCTGCATTGGTTGGGCCGATTGCTGAGATTTTACCAACGATCAGGTCTTCAGGTTTTGGCTCGAAAAATTGGGATTCTTCGTCTATTCCCTGCGCACATTCGGGATATGGAGGCCGTCCTGCCGCAGATCCCGGCTAAATTTTCCCGGCAGACTCTGGCTGAAGTAACCCCCGCGCTTGGGGAAAAGCGTTATCGTGTTGCCATCTTGACAGGGTGTGTGATGGATGTTTTATACGCCGGGATTAATGAGGCGACGGTGCGGGTGCTAAGCCGTAACGGATCTGAGGTGGTGGTGCCGCGGGGACAGGTTTGTTGCGGTGCCCTGCAAGTGCATGCCGGGGACCGGGAGACAGCGAAGAAATTAGCCAAACAAAATATTGACGCGTTTTTGCAAGCGGATGTTGATCGAATCATTGTTAATGCGGCCGGATGCGGGTCAGCGATGAAGGAATACGAAGAACTTCTTAGGTACGATCCGGATTACAAAGATAAGGCAAAGGAATTTGTCAGGAAGGTTCAAGACGTATCCGCTTTCTTATGTGAAATCGGCTTTAAACCGCCAACGGGAAGGGTTCAAGAAACAGTCACCTATCACGAAGCGTGTCATTTGGTTCACGGACAAAAAGTGAGAAACCAGCCGCGTGAACTGCTTAAACAAATCCCCGGGCTTACTTTGGTCGAAATGCCCCACGCGGATCGCTGCTGCGGGAGTGCCGGGATTTATAACCTGACTTATCCGGATATGGCGGGCCGTCTGCTCAAGCGAAAAATGGATGACGTTCCGCAAGAAGTGGATAGGATCGTGATGGGAAATCCTGGTTGCATGCTGCAGATCGCGATGGGAGTTCATCAGCGTGGCGGACGGGAACGGGTCGTGCATACGATTGAATTGTTGGACGAGGCTTACCGGCGCGGGGAGGAGAGCGAGCCGAAGACGGATGGCACAAAAGATGACGACCAAAATCAAGAACTGATTGCTGCTCTCAAGCGCTGTGTCGGGAACGACGCGGTCCTTTACCGCCATGAAGATTTACTGGCCTATGAATGTGACGCCTATACGCTGAAAAAGGTGGTTCCGCGTGCGGTCGTTTTTCCCAGGAGTACAGAAGAGACAGCTGAGGTTGTTCGCTTGCTCTCGAAACGGGGAATTCCTTTTATCCCGCGCGGGGCCGGAACCGGCTTGAGCGGCGGAGCTACTCCGACGGGAGGGGAAGTGATCATCAGTTTGGCGAGGATGAATCGCCTTTTGCAGGTCGACCTTCTGAATAGGCGGGCTGTGGTGCAACCGGGGTATATCAATCTGCATTTAACTGAGGCCGTCGCCGACCGCGGTTACTATTATGCACCGGATCCGTCGAGTCAACAGGCATGTACGATCGGGGGAAATGTCGGTGAAAATGCCGGTGGAGCCCATTGTCTCAAATATGGTGTTACCACAAACCATGTACTCGGTTTGACGATGGTTTTACCCGACGGGCAAATCGTTCAACTCGGTGGACTTCCGGATGAGCCCGGCTATGATTTGGTCGGATTGGTGGTCGGATCGGAAGGGACTATGGGCATTGTTACGGAAATCACGGTCCGCCTTGAAAAAAAACCGGAAGGGGTTCGCACTGTTCTCGCAATGTTTGATGAAGTGAGCGAGGCGAGTGAAGCGGTTTCCGACATTATCGCAGCGGGGATTTTACCGGCGGCTTTGGAGATGATGGACAATCTGGCGATTGAAGCAGTTGAAAAAGGAACGTTCCCGGTAGGGTATCCGCGTGATCTGGGCGCTGTTTTATTGATTGAGGTGGACGGTATAACCGAGGGATTGGATGAACAGATTGAACGCATTGTAGAAGTGTGCCGTAAACACGGGGTGCGAGAAGTGCGAGCTGCCTCCTCGGAGGAAGAAAGAAAAAGTTGGTGGAATAACCGCAAAACCGCTTTTGGCGCGGTCGGAACCATCTCGCCGGATTATCTCGTGCAAGATGGCGTGATTCCCCGCAGCCGCTTGCCGGAAGTTC
This sequence comes from Polycladomyces subterraneus, assembly GCF_030433435.1. Classification (NCBI taxonomy): domain Bacteria; kingdom Bacillati; phylum Bacillota; class Bacilli; order Caryophanales; family Thermoactinomycetaceae; genus Polycladomyces; species Polycladomyces subterraneus. The sequence continues at coordinate 27,263 of NZ_JANRHH010000041.1, read as the reverse complement.
TGTCCCGGATCGAAAAAATCAGCCACGAAAAAGGAGTGCGAATTGCCAATGTGTTTCACGCCGGCGATGGAAACCTGCATCCCCTGATTATGTTTGATGCACGAATCCCCGGGGAAGAAGAACGAGCCGTACAAGCGGGATCAGAGATTTTGCAAGTGTGTGCCGAGGTTGGTGGCAGTATCACCGGAGAACATGGTGTTGGTTTGGAAAAGAGAGAGGAAATGCGGTATTTGTTTTCTGAGAAGGAGATTGCCGTCCAAACAGCGATACGGGAGGTATTTAATCCGAGAAATCTATGTAATCCAGGCAAAATATTCCCTTCCCCAGCCCGTTGTGCCGAGATGAAGAGGCAGCCTAAAGGAATCGATACCGAAAAAGCTTTGGATGCTCTTTATTGAACAGAAATGGGAGAGGAGATGGAATGGAGATGGATACGAGAATAAATCTAAAGGGAGTCGAAGTGACTGCGCCGATTTATCCGGAGTTTGAAGAGATTTTGACGAATGAGGCACTTGATTTCATTGCGGGCTTGGCCCGTAAATTCTCCGCTTCCCGTGACGCTTTATTGCAAAAGCGCGTAGAGCGGCAGAAAGCCATCGATTCGGGGAAATTGCCGGATTTCCTGCCCGAAACGGCTTCCATTCGGCAGGCTGACTGGAAAATCGCCCCCGTTCCTGAAGATTTGCAAGATCGGCGGGTGGAAATTACCGGGCCTGCCGGCAACCGCAAAATGGTGATCAATGCTCTTAACTCGGGAGCATGTGTGTTTATGGCCGATTTTGAGGATGCCAATTCCCCGACATGGGAGAATACGGTGGGTGGACAAGTAAACTTAAAAAAAGCGATCAGGCGGGAGATCGATTTTACTTCCCCGGAAGGGAAAAAGTATGCTTTGAATGAGAAAATCGCCACTCTTGTCGTTCGTCCGCGCGGTTGGCATTTGGATGAAAAACACTTCAGGGTAGACGGAAAACCGGTTCCGGGTGGGCTGTTCGATTTCGGTTTGTACTTTTTCCACAATGCCCGTACCTTGCTGGAGAATGGATCGGGGCCTTATTTTTACCTTCCGAAATTAGAAAGTCACTTGGAAGCGCGACTGTGGAATGACGTATTTGTTTATGCCCAAGATGCCTTGGGGATTCCACAAGGAACGATCAAAGCGACAGTATTGATCGAAACAATTCTAGCGGCGTTTGAAATGGAAGAAATCCTGTACGAACTTCGGAATCACTCTGCCGGCTTAAACTGCGGCCGCTGGGATTATATTTTCAGTTATTTGAAAGTGTTGCGCAATCAGCCTGATGTGATCCTCCCGGACCGGCAACAGGTGACCATGACCGTGCCGATGATGAGGGCTTACACCTTGTTGACGATCAAAACCTGCCATAAACGCGGTGTCCATGCTATCGGTGGGATGGCGGCACAAATCCCGATCAAAAATGATCCGGAGGCAAACAGAGAGGCCTTGAGCAAGGTAAAAGAGGATAAAGAGCGGGAAGTGCTGGACGGACATGACGGGACATGGGTCGCGCATCCTGGGTTGGTTCCGGTGGCCAAAGCCGTATTTGACGAAAAGATGCCAACTCCCAACCAATTGGATCGGTTGCGGGATGATGTTGAGGTTACGGCGGAGGATTTATTGCGCGTACCGGAAGGAACCATTACCGAAGCGGGGCTGAGAACAAATATCCGCGTAGGGTTGCAATATATTGAAGAGTGGCTGCGCGGAAACGGAGCAGTGGCGATTGACAACTTGATGGAGGATGCAGCGACGGCAGAAATTTCGAGGGCCCAGGTTTGGCAATGGATTCGTCATCCCAAAGGAATACTCGAGGACGGGCGTAAAATCACCTTTTCGCTATTTGAACAAGTCTTGGAAGAAGAGCTATCGAAAATCAAGGGACGCCTCGGCGAAAGTCGCTTCGCCGATTCAAAATATGCCGAAGCGCGTGAATTGTTGATTGACTTAATCAAAAGCGACCGTTTTATCGATTTTCTCACCTTGCCGGGATATGATCGCATCGTATAGAAGTCTTAAAAATAATCCATGTTTTTTGGCCCTGTGTGGAATGGACTCACATAGGGTCAATCCCTTTCAAGGGCATAGTGATAAAGCGAAAAGAGGCGTTGAAGATGAGCATTTCCATGGGAGCCAATATGAGTATCATTATGCGGTTAAAACTGGATAAGGAATTAGTATCGTTCGGGAAAATCGCCTCAATCATCAGTGATGCAGGCGGGGATATCATTGCCATCGACGTGATTCAAGAGGGAAAAACGTCTACGATTCGCGATATTACCGTAAATATTACAGACTACGGTTTGGGTGAGCGATTGGTGGCAATGGTGAAGGGGATTTCTGGCGTTCACGTAGTCAACGTCTCGGATCGCACCTTTTTGATGCACTTGGGCGGGAAAATTGAGACGGCGCCTAAAATGCCGATTAAAAACCGCGATGATTTGTCCCGTGTATATACCCCTGAAGTAGCACGGGTCTGCAAAGCGATTCAAGAAAAACCTTCGCGGGCTCATTCTCTCACGATCAAACGAAATACGGTTGCGGTTGTCTCCGATGGTTCTGCAGTTTTGGGATTGGGAAACATCGGACCGGAAGCGGCCATGCCGGTAATGGAAGGTAAGGCGATGCTGTTTAAACAGCTGGCCGGGGTGGACGCATTCCCGATTTGTCTGGCAACGCAGGATGCAGAAGAAATCATCAAGATTGTTAAGGCGATTGCCCCGACGTTTGGCGGGATTAATCTGGAGGACATCTCTTCCCCAAAATGTTTTGAAATCGAAGAGCGGCTTGCACAAGAACTCGACATCCCCGTTTTTCATGATGATCAACACGGAACGGCGGTCGTTGCTTTAGCCGGGATAATTAATGCTGTAAAATTGGTCGGAAAAAACTTGGCAGATTGCAAAGTGGTGGTTTGTGGCATCGGTGCGGCGGGGATTGCCTGTACCAAGATGTTATTGGCAGCCGGTGTTCGGGACGTGATCGGTGTGGATCGGGAAGGGGCCATTGTGGCGAAGCGAGCATACGAAAATCCTTTTTGGAATTGGTATGCGGCCAACACCAATCCAAATCAGTTAGAAGGTTCTCTATCTCAAGTGATTAAGGGAGCGGATATTTTTATCGGGGTTTCCGGGCCCGGTGTATTGAAAGTAGAAGACATTCAAAATATGGCTCCTGATCCAATTGTCTTTGCAATGGCCAATCCGGTTCCGGAAATTGCTCCTGATCAAGCAGAACCGTATGTTCGCGTGATGGCAACAGGGCGATCTGATTACCCCAACCAGATTAATAATGTGTTGTGTTTCCCCGGAATTTTTCGCGGAGCGCTCGATTGCCGCGCTTCAAAAATCACGGAAGAAATGAAATTGGCCGCCGCCCAAGCGATTGCTTCCGTCGTTTCGGATGAGGAACTGAGCGAACAGTATATTATTCCAAGTGTATTTAACAGTCGTGTGGTAGAAAAGGTAAGAGAAGCTGTGATCGAAGCCGCGTATCGATCGGGAGTAGCCCAGCGGGATCGTCGCAACACACAAAAAGAAATGAATAAAAGAAGCCTTGCAAATGAAAATGCGTTTAATTTTTCTTTATGAAGCAAAGAAACTCACTCGATCAAAAGAGTGGGGAGATTGATAACAAACCTCCACCCTTTTCCTAGAAAAGGAGCTGGGGGTTGTATTTTTGAATTATTCCTCCAATATGTTTTTACCCTTGTTCAACAAAAAAGGCTGTTGACCTTCTTTGTCAACAGCCTGCCCACAAATAGATTGGCCTGATTTTCTATTTAAGGGATCATCCATTTCAAAACATAGGCTTGTAGAAGAGTGATCGCACAGATGATCAACACGAGAAAGAGGCTGTGTTTGATCGTAAACCGGAATAAATCGCTCTCTTTTCCGACCAAACCGGTCGAGGCGGTCGCAACGGCGATTGACTGGGGGGAGATCATTTTCCCGGTCACACCGCCGGAGGAGTTAGCGGCAACTGTGAGTACCGGATTGATCCCAATCTGATTTGCGGTGATCTTTTGTAAGTTTCCGAACAAGGCATTGGAAGAGGTGTCGCTTCCGCTGAGAAAAACACCCAGCCACCCGAGGACGGGTGCGAAAAAGGGAAATAAGACACCGGTTTTGGCCAGAGCGAGCCCCAGGGTAGCGCTCATCCCCGAGTAATTAAAGATATAAGCCAATCCCAGCACAGAGAAAATCGTAAGAAGAGGATAACGCAGTTCGACCAAGGTTTCCCCAAAAGTATAAAGCCATGTCTTAAACCGCATACCGACCAGAAACATGCTGAAAAAGGAAGCGATTAAGATGGCAGTCCCGACAGCAGCCAACCAATCAAAGGTAAATACGGCATCATACGGGGTCGGTTTGGTTACGATCGGGGGCATTTTTAGCACCATTTGATGAAGGACGGGTACGCTCCATTTGAATGTCCATTGATTAAGGAAGTTCTTCACCGCGGGAATGCTCCACAACACGATAAATCCGGTCAGTAAAATAAAAGGGGACCAAGCGAGTAAAATTTGTCCGGTTGAATATACTTCCGTTGCAGCGGCTACTTCCGTTGCAGTGGCTTTTGTTTGATTCGTTATGGAATCAAAGCGGAATGTTTGTTTTGGCTTCCATATGCGCAAAAAGAAAGACAAAACGAGCAGGCAGATCAAAGAAGAGAGGATATCCGGCAGTTCAGGGCCGAGAAAGTTGGAAGAGAGAAATTGGACGATGGCAAATGTACCACCAGTCACGAAAATGGCCGGCATAACCTCCCGCGTCTTTTTCCACCCGCACATGACGAACACGAGCCAGAACGGAACAAATATCGACAAAAGCGGCAATTGGCGCCCGACCATTTGGCTGATTTTAAACGGGTCCAAACCGGAGATAGTGCCAGCCACGGTAATCGGAATCCCGATGGCTCCGAATGCGACAGGCGCTGTATTGGCTATGAGGCATATTCCAGCGGCATATAAGGGACGGAACCCTAACCCGGCCAAAAGAGCGGCCGTAATTACAACAGGTGTGCCAAACCCAGCGCAACCTTCCAAAAAAGCGCCAAAACAAAAGGCGATCAAGAGGGCTTGCAGGCGATGGTCATCGGTCAGGTTGGTGACCGATGCGCGAATAATGTCAAATTTCCCTGTTTTGACCGTTATTTTATATAAAAAAACAGCGGTAACAATTATCCATCCGATGGGAAATAATCCAACCGCTCCACCATAAACAAAAGAAAGCACCGACATTTTTACAGGCATTTTGTAAACCAACACCGATATGAGAAGAGCCAAGACAACGGTAATCAGGCCAGCGATATGCCCTTTGGTTCGCCGGAATGCGAGCGCCCAAAAAAAGTAAAGAATCGGTAAACCTGCTGCTAATGTTGACATCCAAACACTTCCAGCCAACGGGTTATAAATTTGATGCCACATCTTTCTTCCCTCCCTGTTTTTTGTTAGCGCTTACAAAAGAGGTCTGGTTATTGAAGTAGAAATTAGACTACAGACTGAGTATTGGAGTGAATGAATAAATTATTAATTAAAATAATTCGATATATATGGAAAAATACCTTCCGAACATCCGTACAAATAGCCGAGAAGTAGCATTTTGAAAGCTATCGTGCATCACCGTCTCGTGGGTGTAGTTCGTCCGTAGCGGGACGGACGGTTCGGAAATTTGATGCCGGGGCTGGTTGAAGTAGATCAACCGGCTTTCAGGTCATTATTTGGGGGGATGACAACCTTGACTGGTCAGCAACTGGCGGTGGAACTGTAAGGACTATGATGTACGGAAAACTGTCCGACAAGCTATGAGCTTGCGGCGGTTTTCACCTGCCGTGAATACCGGATCCCTCTTTTCAAAAAACCTAGTCCCTTCTGCTTCATCTTCCTTCGCAATCAATTTGTTTTGCTTCCCCTGATGGCGTTCGTTTCCTTTATGTGAGTTACAATGGTAATGGATTGGACACCATATTGTGGATGTTTACCTAGCTTTATACTGGGTTTTTTCTGTTGGATCCCCGCTTCGTCCCGTTTTCCTTCCAACGCTTCGATCACCATCTCCAAACGGGCCACTATCAGCGCGATGTTCATCGCTTTAGCGGCAAGGTGGTTCTGCGTTTGGTGGGCAATTTCCTCGGTGATAAGCATCCCTGTGACGGTGAGGGACGCAATCACAACCGTGCAAACAAAGATCGCTGTCGACGTATGCAGGCGGATCGATTGCTTTTGTATCCCGACCGCCCTCCTTTCGGCGTGATCGGAAAAGGGGAGTTTATATCTAGAGTAGCTTTTTTGTTTCGGCTGCAATGAAAAAAGCCGGATGAACCGGCTTGAGAATCTATGTACAAAGCTTAGCCTTGTCTCATGTTTGCTGGTCGCTCGTTGGAAAAAAGCCTCTCAAGGACTCCCAGAGCCTTTGGCAAGGGGAGTTTCTGCTCCTCACCACGGCTATTGACCCGCGACCATTTCTAGTGCTAACCTCTCATTTCAATGCTCCTTTGGTCACTCCGTTGATAATCCATCTTTGGGCAAACAGGTAGATGAGCACCAGTGGGGACAGAGCCAGCAGATAGGAAGCGAATGCCGTATTATAATCGGTGCTAAACTGGCCTTGGAAAATGTACTGCTTCAACGGCAATGTGGCCATTTCCGGCTCATTCAACACGATCAGCGGCAACATGAAATCGTTCCATGTCCACAAACAGGTCAGGATGCCCACGGTCGCATTGATCGGCGCCAAAAGGGGGAAAATTACCTTCCAAAACACGCTCCAGGTTGATGCGCCGTCCATAATGGCCGCCTCTTCCAGCTCACGCGGGATGGAGCGGATGTATCCGACGTAGATAAAAATGTTGAGAGAGAGTCCATAAACGATATACAAAAGGGAGAGCCCCAACGGATGATTCATCTCCAAGGCGGATGTTTCTTTAACGATGGGTAGCATGATCAGCGGAAACGGGATGAACATGGCACTAATAAAGTAGTAGTAGAGAAATTTGAAAAAGCGCCGGTTCAGATTTCGGGCGATCGCATAAGCCACCATCGAGTTGGTCAGGAGCGTAAAGGTGACGGCGATTACTGTGATCATCGCACTGTTGGCCAATGCCTGAAAGAAATCCGTCATGGCGATGGCTCTTGTGAAGTTTTCCAAGTGCCAGTGGATGGGTGGACTGAGGATGGATCTGGCCATTTCCACCGGATTTTTCAACGCCACCACCACAGCCATATAGAGCGGGAACAAGATCAACAACGATCCGAGTGCGATCAGAATAGTAGCGGTCCAGTTGATTCGGTTCTTCATGCTACATCTCCATCTCCCGTTTTTGCAGGAATTTTAACTGAATGAACGTGAGCGTCACGATCACCAGCAAAAAGATCACCGCGTTGGCCGATTGATATGAGAATTCCCCGCCCGTGAATCCCCCCTGGTAGATCAACACGGCGATCGATTCCGTCGCCCTTCCCGGCCCTCCGCCGGTCATGGCGATCACGTGATCGAACACGTTGAGGTTGTTCTTCATCGCCAGTACCATATTGATGGTGAAAAACGGGGCGATCAGCGGAAAGGTGATGAACCGGAACTGACGCCATTTACCTGCTCCGTCCAAGCTCGCTGCCTCATACAACTCGTCGGGGATCGTCTGTAGGCCGGCCAGATACAAAATGGTGTTGAACGCGATCGATTGCCATACCCCCACGATCACGATACCAACCCAAGCCCATTTTTCGTTCCCGAGAATATTGGAGGAGAGAAAGCTTATTCCCCATTTTTGCCCCAGCTCCGGAATTACTTGACCGAAAAGGTAATTGAAGATGAAACCAACAATCAGGATGCTGAGGATATTGGGGAGAAAATAAACCGCCCGGAAAAAGTTGCGAAACGGAATTTTCGCGTTCAGTCCCAAAGCGATCAGCAGACTAAGCACATTGACGATAATGGTAGCCACGATCGCATACTTGAAAGTGAAAAGGTAGGAATGCAGAACGTCCTCGTCATTCAATAACAGCCAGTAATTTTTGAGACCGATGAAATGATAGGTGGGTCGGTAGCCGTTCCAGTCCGTAAGAGAGTAATATATCCCTTGCAGAGCCGGAAATGTGTGAAACGCGAAAAAGAGGAGAAAAGCAGGGACGGTCATGATGTAAAAGGCCATTCTGCGTCTTCTCATGTGAGGTCCCTCCAATGTAAAAAAACCGTTCCGTGCAGTTAAGCCCATTGATTCGGGATGATTGGCATCATGTTGTGAAAAGCCGTCTCCTGCCCCTGCTCCTGTACTCAATCTCGGGAGACGGCTTTCGCTCTTGACCGACAGTAGTTTCGGTACAGTTAGACGCTCTATGGTTCTTTCACTGTCGTGCTTGTGCTTTCTCCCACTCGGTGTCCAGTGTTTTCAGGTATGCGGAGATGTTTTTATGCAGAAGAAAGTCTTGGATGATTTTGTCCACTTGCATGGCCGGGGGGATGTAGTGATCCGCAAAGTCGACGACCGCTCCCTTTCGGAAGCTTTCTTTCAGACCGGCCACGCTGGGATCGTTTTGCACCACGCCTTTGATACAGGAGAACTGTTTTTGCTGGTCGATGTAGAATTTTGCATTTTCCGGTTTCAATAGAAATGCGATCCACTTCTTTGCTTCTTCCGGATGCGGGGTGTTCGCCGACATGGTAAGCAAGGTGTCTACGCCCGACACCAGTCTGTTCTTGGATACATCATTACTGACAGGAAGCGGGAACGAGTCGATTTCGATGTTGGGATTAGCTTTTTTGATTTCGGGGATGGCCCATGTCCCTTGTAGATACATCACGGATTCTCCTTTGGCAAAAGCAGCGTTACCGTCGTTGTATCCTTTTCCGAAGTTATCCCGGTGCCCGTATTCCAACAACTTCAACTGTTTTTGGGCAACTTCCTTGAAAGCTTGTTGAAAGGTGGTCTTTCCTTTCTTGAGGTCTTGGAAAAACGTATCCCCAGGCAGGTTGGAGGCTAGTGCGTTGAAGGGGATCAACGTTGTCCAAGAATCTTTATAAGTATGGTAAAACGGGATTTTTCCCGCGGCTTTGATTTTTTCCGCGGTGGCGATAAATTCATCCCAGGTCTTCGGCACGGTCAGCCCGAGTTGCCGGAATAACGCCTTGTTGTAAAGCACACCGTTGGCGTTGGCCGTGTAGGGAATGCCGGACACTTCTTTCAGTCCGGTTAACTTTCGGACCATATCTACATAGGCCGGTTGGATATTTTTCAACTGTGGATCGTTCAGAAAGTCGGCAAAAATCCCGTTTTGCGCCAAATCGACGAAAGTGGCGTTCAGGCCTATACCGATTACATCGGGGACGTCATTTTTCGCCACCCGAGTTTTCAGCACGGTTTCAGCATCGGGCGGTGTCGTCACGACTACGTCGATACCGGGATTCTCTTTCTCAAACTTTTTTGCAAGCTGTTCGAAAGTGGTTTTTGCTTCGGGTTTGTTTTGGAAGAATTCGATTCGCACTTTGCCATCATCTGCCGAACTAGCGCATCCAACCGTCAACGATACCAACAACAACACTACTGCCACAACTGAAAGCGCTTTCTTCACAAGCAATCCCTCCCTCTGAAAAATTTGATGATTTGATAAATAAATGACGAAGTTTCGTGAAGTCTATGGTTCCAAGTGTCAATCCTCGCGGGAAAGAGTTACTCTCTCTTTCCACGAGATCAACTTTTGATAAATCAATGCGTTTTCGGCGGCCTTACGGACTCCCGTTCCACGATGGTGTGGGGAACGATTTTACTTTGTGCTTGGCCGGTTTTGATCATGTTCATCAACATTTCAGCCGCCCATTTCCCCATCTCGAAAAGAGGTTGGCCCACCGTAGTCAAAGGAGGGATGGCCATTTCCGCGATCTGCAAGTCGTCGTATCCGATTACGGACAGTTCGTCCGGTACTTTGATTCCATTATGGTATGCGGCGGACAATGCTCCGGCTGCCATTTCATCGCTGGCCGCAAATACCGCCGTAAAGCCGGGGGCAGTACGAAGCAGTTTTTCCATGGCGCGGCGTCCGCTGTGATACCCGAAATCCCCGTAAGTGATGAGTTCCTCCCGAAACGGGATACCATAATTCTGTAATGCTTGCCGGTATCCCTCAACTCTGGGGATACCTGCGAGCGGGTCCGATTTGGTACCGCCGATCAATGCGATCCGTCGGTGCCCCTGTTTGATCAGGTATTCGGTGGCGTCATAGGCGGCTTGCTGATCGTCCACCTTTATGTAAGGAAACGGGTATTCCGGCGAAAAAGTAGAAAGTAGTACTACCGGAATGTTCATGGCGGTCAAGGTGGCATAGTATTCCTCCTTCAACCTTTCACTGACGAAGATGATCCCGTCCACCTGCTTTTCCCACAACACATTGAGATACTTCATCGTGCGCCTTCCGTCTTTGTCCGTGTTACAAACGACGACGCTGTAATCCCGATGGTGGGTGGCATGCTCGATCCCGCGCAGCACTTTGGAAGAGAACATGCTGGACACATTGGGAAAAAGGACGCCGATTGTCTGGGTTCGCTTGTTGATCAGTCCCCTGGCGATGGCATTCGGATGATACCCCATCTCCTCGATCACCTTGAGTACTTTTTGCCGAGTTTTTTCCGAGTAGCCAGGCTGGTTGTGCAAGACACGGGAGACGGTTGCCACCGATACATTGGCTTTTTTGGCAACGTCCTTGATCGTTGGTCTCATCGACAACCCATCCTCGGTCCAATTCGTTACGTAAACGTTTACTCAAGCCTAATATAAAAGAATTATTATAATGTTGTCAATTGATTAGTTTTGATTTGATTTGTATCTTTTACAAATATCAGGGAACATGACGTGTAGCTATGGAAGGAAGCAGAGCCCTCCAAAATTATGCTAAAATTCCTATAGAAAAAGGGGGCGATTATGGTCAGGTCCTTCCCCAACCCAGGGGGATTTTACCGGTAGCAAGAAAAAGGTTTACCCGTTTCAACACGATGGAATGTCTTGGGAACCAATGTGGAACGGTAGCGAGTGGGAATATATGTGTTCCATGAGGAGGATCGGAATGCTTTCCTTTCAACCGATCGGAGATCAGGCGGTGTGCATTCGGCTGGGGGACCGAATTGAACCATCTGTTCATGACAGGGTCCGCCGATGGTGCAGAGCGCTGGAGAGGCAAGCCATACCGGGTGTGATCGAGTGGGTCCCATCGTATACGGCTGTGACGGTGTTGTATCGCCCTGCCGAAGTTACATATCGGCAGTTGGTTCTATCGCTTGAAAGACTGGCGGAGCAGCTGGATGAAGAACCACTGCCACAGCCCCGTATAATTTCCTTGCCTGTTTGCTATGGTGGCGAATACGGGCCCGATCTGGAAGCGTTGGCCGAACTGTGTGGCAAAACACCGGAAGAAGTCATTCGTATTCACTCCTCGGCGGAATATGTGGTCTACATGATGGGGTTTTCCCCCGGATTTCCCTATCTCGGCGGACTGCCCAGAGAGATTGCCGCACCCCGACTGGCAACGCCGAGGTCATCAGTGCCGGCCGGTTCGGTGGGAATCGCCGGTGAACAGACAGGTGTCTATCCGATTGCCACACCAGGTGGTTGGCGGCTCATCGGACGAACACCAATTCCACTCTACGATCCGACCCGCAATCCGCCGGTACTTCTAAAGGCAGGGGATCGTTTGCGATTCCGCCCCATTGATCGGACGGAGTATCTCAAAATCGCGGATTCGGTGAAAAACGGTGAAGATGTTTGGAATGTGAGAGAGTGGCTAACGGAGAAGGCATGATCGGAATCATGAAGAAGGATCTCCGGAGAAAGAGGTGGAAGCATGGCTGACCGGATCGATCTCAACTGTGATCTGGGTGAAAGTTTCGGGATCTATCGGATTGGGCGTGACACAGATGTAATGGATTGGATTACGTCAGCCAACATCGCATGCGGTTTTCATGCGGGTGATCCCCATGTGATGCATCGAACCGTGCAGTTGGCACTGGAAAAAGGGGTGGCGATTGGGGCGCATCCCGGTTTGCCCGATCGGCAATGGTTCGGCAGAAGGTGGATGGAGCTGACACCGGAGGAAGTGTTCGATTTGGTGGTGTATCAGGTGGGGGCCTTATCGGCTTTTGTCCGGGTTTGCGGGGGAGAGCTCCAACACGTAAAGCCGCATGGAGCGTTGTTTAACGTTGCCGCCGTCAACGGCGAAATCGCCCGGGCAGTGGCGGAAGCGGTGGCCCGGGTGGATGAACGCTTGATCCTGTTCGGGTTGGCCGGAAGCGAGTTGGTTCGGGCAGGGAGTCAACTGGGGCTGCGCGTGGCCGAAGAAGTGTTTGCGGATCGTCAATATGAGCCCGATGGCACACTGACGCCGCGAACACGCCCGGATGCGGTTATTCATGATCCGGACCGTGCCGTGGCACGAGTGATCCGCATGATTCGCGAAGGGAAAGTGACAGCTGCTGACGGCTCCGATCTGGCTATCCGGGCGGATACGGTGTGCGTCCATGGCGATCAGCCGGAGGCGGTGGCGTTTGTTCGCCAGTTGCGGCAAGCATTTGAAGCGAACGGCATTCAAGTAAAAAGGGTGGGAGAGCTGTGAAGCCGTCACTGGAAGTGCTGGAGCCGGGTCTGTTGACCACGGTTCAGGACGGCGGTCGCTGGGGGTATCAACAGTATGGCATGGTAGTCTCCGGACCGATGGACCCCTTCGCTTTGCAGGCGGCCAATGTTTTGGTAGGAAACGACCGTAACGAAGCGGGGCTGGAAATTACCATGGGACGTGCGGCATTCGGATTTCACCGGGATTGCCTCATCGCGATTGCCGGTGCGGATTTGGGGGCGACGGTGGACGGAGAGCCTGTTCCCATGTGGTGCGGGTTTACTGTGAAAAAAGGACAGGTGTTGCGCTTCCAAGGACCGGTGTGCGGCGTTCGTGCCTATCTGGCGATTGCCGGCGGGATCGATGTGCCCGTGGTGATGGGAAGCAAATCGACGTATCTCCGCGGACGGATCGGTGGTTTGGCTGGCCGAGCGCTGAAAAAGGGAGATGCGTTGGTAGTTGGAACGGCACCAGGGAACCTTTCGAAAGAGGGGAAAATCTGTTTGTCGCGGCGACACCTCCCCCGCTACGCTCGTAATCCCACGGTACGAGTGGTGTTGGGACCGGATCATGAGTCATTTACCCAAGAGGGTGTCCACACATTTTTGCATCACCGGTATACCGTGACGGCGCAAGCCGATCGGATGGGATATCGCTTGCAGGGTCCGCGCATCACACACCGCCACGGGGCTGATATTCTCTCCGATGCAACGGTGATGGGTACGGTACAGGTGCCTGCCGATGGTCAACCGATCATTTTGATGGCAGATCGGCAAACGACGGGCGGATATGCCCGGATCGCCACCGTCATCTCCGTGGATTTGCCCTTGGTGGCCCAAACGCTTGCCGGTGGCACCATTGCCTTTCACGCGGTAAGTGTAGAAGAAGCACAGCGGTTGGCGGTGGAGAGGGAACAATTGTTGCGTTTGCTGATGGCAGGGGTGAGGAGTTGACCGGATTCCTGAAAAGGCATCCTTTTTGTTCCTATGCTCTTCAACCAAAAATTTGTTATGCAATTCCTGGGCATTTCCCGTAAAATAGAGCAGAGCGATATATTCCGATTACAATCAAATAATGCTGAGGGTGGTTGAGTTGAGTTTTAGCAGAGATGAGTTTGAGAAACGAGAAGATGTTCTTAAGCGAGACTTGTCTGAACGGCAGTTGATCATGATCGGATTGGGGAGTGCGATCGGAACCGGTTTATTTATGGGTTCCAGTTTGACGATCCATTATGCCGGACCGGGAGTTTTGTTCAGTTATCTTCTCAGCTCCATGATTGTGCTGGCAATGGTATTTTGCTTATCCAAGTTGTCGGTTGCTCATCCGACAGCGGGTTCATTCGGCATCCATGCAGAAAAATATTTGGGACCCTGGTTTGGCTTTGTCGTGCGTTTTACGTATTGGGCGGCCAACGCGATTACGATCGGCGGAGAAGCGACGGCGATTGGAGTTTATATGAAATATTGGTTTCCAGACCTCCCTTCTTGGATCTGGATCTTTGTCTTCTCCTTGTTGATTATTGGAATTAACGCAATTTCGGTGCGGAGTTTCGGCTGGTTTGAGTACTGGTTCTCCACTTTAAAGGTCGTCTCCATCGTCGGTTTTATCCTGCTGGGTACCGCTCTCATTTTTGGACATCTTCCGCAAAGCACTCACAATTTGCTTGACCATGGCGGCATGCTTCCACATGGATGGTCAGGTGTGTGGATGGGCAGTGCCATGGCGATGTTTAGTTTTATGGGAACCGAGATTATCGCAATCACGGCAGGCGAAGCAAAAAAACCAAAGCAGGCGCTTTCCAAAGCGATGAAGTGGATGATGATTCGCCTCGTGATTTTTTATCTTTTATCCATGTTGGTTATGGTGTTGATCATCCCATGGAATCAAATCGGGGGCGAACGGATTGAGGAAAGCCCATTTGTGAAAGTGCTGCAATTACTAAATATCCCCTACGCCGCGGGCGTGATGAATTTTATCATACTCACCGCTGCGCTCTCGACAATGAACGCCAATTTGTATGCATGCACTCGCATGATTTTTTCGCTGTCCAAAAGCGGCTATGCTCCCGCCGTTTTAGGAAAGGTGAATCGTCAAGGGATTCCGCTTGTTGCCTTACTCGTTTCTTCCTTTGGTTTGGGTATCGCGGTTCTACTCAATCTATCCGATCCAAAAGCTTACAATACGCTGTTTGGCATTTCGATTTTCGGCGGGATTTTCACTTGGATCATCATCTTTCTCACCTACTCCCGTTACCAGAAGAAAGGTTTTTCTCTCGCGTGGAGCGGTGCGGTAGTGTTAGTGTTGGTTTTGTTCAGCATGCTGCTTGATCCGGCGTGGAGCTTTGCTATTTATACCGGGATCGGATGGTTGGTACTACTAACCTTCGCCTACTTTGTGAATAAGGGGTTTCACCGGTCGCAATCCATCCAACTAAAATGATGATAGTAGATAGAAGAACGGCCGAATCTTTAGGGTTTGGCCGTTCTTTATTGTAAAGACACAAAGGCAATAACAGGGGTAGCGACAATAACCACCCAGAAGAAGGCAACCAAAAAGACTGCGGGGGCCTTGAACTCCAACACCGGTAACTCCGTCTTCTAGTCCCGATCAAAGTCCGCCATCCAGCCCCACCGGGGAAACGAAAGTGCAAGGATCAAATCGCGGGCCATTTTCTCTAAGCGAAGCGTTCTTTGACCTCGTCCCGGTACTCCCGCTTAGAGTTGCCATAATTTCCTTTCTTGCAGAACACAGTAGAGCGAGCTGGGAAAGCGATGCGGAAATACGGATCAGGCATGCCCTAAAGTCTCGTCGGCAGATGGTATTGATACATCTCAAGCGCATTGGTGTGCTTCTTCAACACATAGGATGTTTGCGGTCTCGCATAGATGACGGGATAGTCGATTTCATCCATTTCCGGTCGAACAGGGAAAGCCAGTTTCTCTTCGTCGATGGAGAATTCGGCCTGCACGCCCAGTTTGTTGCCCCTGGCATCGAGACGTACCCATTTGCCTACAGTATCCAGGTAAAAGGCGTTCAACGCATGAACTGCATAACCTGTGTCTGGAGTGTCACCCAACGTCAATCGCTGATAGCAAAATCCCGTCAGAATTCCCTGAGCCCTCAGCAGGGCGGCCAGTAGATGGGATTTGGCATAACAAATTCCTTCCCCGTATCGCAAGACTTCCGATGCTTTGCAGGTCACTCTCGTACTCTGGATGTCCCAGGAGTGATGGATTTTGTCTCGCACAAACTCATATGCGATTCTCACGCGTTCCAGCGGTGAATGGTGTGCCGCTTGGATCTCCCGCACTTTTTCCTGGATCAGGGGATGGGAAAAATCCACTTCTTCCAGCTCACACAAATAGTCTTTCACATCAGCGGATTCGCAGAAGAGTCTCATCCCATGTCCTCCTTTCTCTTTTTCGCAAGCAACAGTCCGTTTCCGATCAACAACAGGGCCAACAGTGACCAGGCAAAGGAATAGGAGCGCAGATCGGCGATCCACCCGAAAACTGCCGGCGCCAGGATGATGGCAATCTGGTTCAGCGTCAATGCGTAGCTTACCATCAGTCCTTCCGATTGCGGAGGGGCCTGTTCCGCGACGGCCAAAAGAAAGGAACTGAACCAGCCGATGCCGAAAAAGCCTAGCCACACAGACAGTACAAAGAGCAACCAGACGGGCGGGACGTCGGGGAGAAAAATCAGTGCGGTTACGCCGAACACGGATGCCCATATCGACAGATGAAGCGCAGATTCCCTGTTTCCTCCCCACCACCGGTCGCTGATGTGAGCGAGGACAATTCTCCCCACCATACCAGAGATCAACGCAGTGGACAACAGCTGTCCCGCAATCACCAGTCCTGTTTTCTTTTCATTGCCAAAAAAGAGCATCAAATGACCCACCAGCACCATCTGAAGTGTCACCATGATCACACCGGTGCATAAAATGGGCACCGCTTTTCGATTGCGGGTGATTTCCTTTATCTTTTGCGAGAAACAGCTGTTTGTTTGCTGTTGAAGGTCAGGAAGAACCTGCGGTTCCCGATACAACGCCAGAAACAGCAGGCCGCCGGCCACAGCAAGGACGGATTGAGCATACACGGCGGAAGGCCAACCGAAGTGGAGGGATAGGTATGGCAGCAATGTGCCGCCGATGGCTCCCCCGATCGGGATGCCTGCTTGTCGTATGCCCATCGCCAGTCCTCTTTCCTTTTTCGGAAACCAACGCAGAATCACCTTGCTTCCCCCGGGTTGGGCCGTACCGTACCAGATCCCGACGATGCCAAGCAACAACAACAGTAGGAGGTAGTCAGTCGTATAGGAGACAAGGAAAAACGTCATCCCCAACATACAAGCCCCCAGGCTGACCAGCCACCGTTCCCCATAACGGTCCAATGCGTGGCCAATCAAGAGCATCGAGAGCAGTGGTCCGACTTGAACGGCAGATACCAACAGTCCGGCTTGTGCAGCGGTCAATCCCCATTGTTTTTGCCAAATCGCCGCAAGGGGACCCACTCCGTAGGTTACCAAGGTGGCCGTCGCTTGTGCCCAAGTGGCCACCGCCAAAATCAGCCAGCGATATGAATAGGACGCTTGGGCTTCGGATTGTTCATGTCGCATGGGTGAA
Source organism: Polycladomyces subterraneus (assembly GCF_030433435.1). Taxonomy (NCBI): domain Bacteria; kingdom Bacillati; phylum Bacillota; class Bacilli; order Caryophanales; family Thermoactinomycetaceae; genus Polycladomyces; species Polycladomyces subterraneus. The sequence goes on along the minus strand of NZ_JANRHH010000041.1, from coordinate 10,022 downwards.
TGGAGCTGCATTTTTTGATGATCCTCCTACCTGTCTCAGTGTATAAGGAGAAGAACGATCATGTATTTTCAAGATCTCCATAACTGCTGATCGGTTGAGGAGAAACGAACCTGATATAGATGATAATATATTCTTTATATTTTTGAAATGAATGATATTGATTGGATCGATCACAAAACATGATCACTGAAAGTGAAGGTGCGATCACCGGATCAAGAAAAAAGGTTGCCATCCGCTAACAACGGATCGGCAACCTGCCGCATTTTTCACTCCGCCAAATCTGCCCATTCTTCCGTTTTCTCATTCAATGCCGTTTCTACCCGTTCCAACTCTTCCTGTAAGCGCCGGCTCTCTTCCGGATCGGTATAGACATCGGGTTGACACAGTTGTTCGTGAATCTTAGCACGTTGTTGTTCCAGTTCCTCTATTTCTTGCTCCAATCGGGCAATCATCTGTTGACGACGGCGTTCCTCTTGTCGTTTTTTGCGGTTTTCTTCCCGATGCGCTTCCGCCGGTTTGGCATCGTTTTGCACCGATTCAGCCGTCTCTTCGATCCGTTTCGCCAGATAATCGTCATAGTTACCGGGATAGGATCGCACACCGTCCGGTGATAGTTCCAAAATGCGGGTAGCCAGCCGGTTGATAAAGTACCGGTCATGGGAGACGAACAGCAAAGTCCCGGTATATCCTGACAACGCCTCTTCTAACCGCTCTTTGCTCCGCATGTCCAAATGGTTGGTCGGTTCGTCCATCAGAAGAAAGTTGGCGCGGTTGAGCATTCGTTTGGCCAGGGACAACCGAGCCTTTTCCCCGCCGCTCAACTCTTTGACCTGTTTGTACACGTCATCGCCCTGAAAGAGGAATTGTCCCAACGCTGTGCGTATCTGGGTCAGGTTCAGCTCGGGGTGGGCATTCCACAGTTCATCCAGTACGGTGGATGCCAGATCGAGCTCTTCTTGCTCCTGGTCGTAAAAGTCCATTATGATGCTGGTACCCATGCGTATATTTCCGTCCAGTGGTGCAATCATGCCCGCGATAGTTTTGAGCAGGGTGGTTTTCCCCGTCCCGTTCGGACCAATCAATGCTACGCGTTCGCCTCGCTCCAGCTGAAAGGTGAGATTTCGGGCCAACGGCGTCGCTGAGTCATAGCCGATGCACAGGTTTTCCACCTGCAACACTTGTCGACCGCTGGTGACGGATGCTTCAAACCGGATCGCGGCTGCAGCATCCGACCGGAACGGTTTCTCGATCCGCTCCATTTTCTCCAATGCCTTCTGTCGGCTTTGCGCCCGTTTACTCGTGGAAGCGCGGGCGATGTTACGCCGGATGAACTCCTCCATCTTTCGGATCTCTTCTTGTTGCTGTTCGTAGGCCTTTTCCAACTGAGCCAACATCGCTTCTTTCTGCCGGACATAATCGGTATAATTGCCCACATATTTCATGGTCCGGCCTTGTTCAATCTCGTAAATGGTCTGGGCGAACCGGTCGAGAAAATACCGGTCGTGGGAAATCACCAACAGGGCACCGGGATAATTGGCCAGCGTTTGCTCCAACCAAGCCAGGGCGTTCATGTCGAGATAGTTGGTCGGCTCATCCAGGATGAGTAGATCCGGTTCTTCCAAAAGCAGTTTGGCCAGTGCCAACCTTGTTTTCTGGCCGCCGCTCAAAGCGGAGCAACGCGTTTCCATCCAGGGCAAATCAGCCAATCCCAAACCGTGAAGTGCGCCACGAATCCGCGCTTCATAGCCGTAACCCCCCGCTTCTTCGAAGCGGCTCTGCAGGGCGGCGTATTGGTCCATGATCTGTTGGTACCGCGCCGGGTTGGACAACACCTCGGCACTTCCCATCTCTTTCTCCATCCGGCGTAATTCCCTCTCCATATCTCTTACGTGTTCAAACACGGAGAGCATTTCATCCCACATGGTCCGTTCGCTTACAAGTCCCGCGTCTTGGGCGAGATACCCGATCCGGGCATTTTTGGCCAGGTGTAATTCGCCGGAGTCCGGCGGGATTTGGCCGATGAGGATCTTGACCAGCGTCGATTTGCCGGCGCCATTGACACCGATCAAGCCGATCCGTTCTTTTTCGCGAATCATCAGGTCAGCACATCTGAGAACGGTCGTGGCGCCGAACGATTTTTCGATACCTTTGGCTTGCAATAACACCATGACTGAATCCCAACCTTTCCCGCGTATCACCAGTGTAGCCGAGCGATGGTCAAAGGGCAATCCGTCAGGTGTGGGAACAGATGTCCGTCCAAGATCAGGGGAAGTCAAAGACGCGTGTCATTATTCCATATAACAATATGTAAATTAATCTTACAGATATGGTTGATAAAAGTGACATGATGATTTATACTTCAATTAAACAAATATGTGACTCGGGGGAAATGAAAGTGAGTATGACTGCGGGACTGAATACGGTATGGGTGATTATTTCGGCCGCCATGGTGATTTTCATGGAGGGCGGCTTCAGTTTACTGGAAGCAGGGTTTGTTCGCAATAAAAACGCAGTCAACGCCACGATGAAGATCATTGTAGATCTGACGTTTGGCGCACTGGCCTTTTATGTGATCGGAATTCATCTGATGTTCGGAAAAGATGCCTTCGGTGTCGTCGGTTTCGGTCGTGCGACCGGTCCCCAAGGACTGCCGATGGAAGCCTACGTGTTGTTCCAAATCGGATTTGCCATCGCCGTTGCATCCATCATATCCGGTGCTGTGGCGGAGCGGGTCAAATTTTCCTCATACATAGTGATCGTAGTTGCCGTTTGTGGTTTGATGTATCCCATATCCGGTCACTGGATTTGGTCGGCCGACGGGTGGCTGGCCAAAATGGGGATGAAAGATTTTGCCGGATCAGCGGCTATTCATGCGATGGGAGGGTTTGCCGCCCTTGCGTTGGCCATGATCTTGGGGCAGCGGGCCAACCGTTATGACCAGAAAGGTGGGTTCTCCCCAAGCAACATCCCGTTGGCGGCTGCCGGAGGGTTTATTCTGTGGTTCGGGTGGTTCGGGTTTAATGCGGGCAGCACCTTGAACGCGATGGATGGACGGCTGGCGGACATTGCGCTGAATACGTTCCTCGCTGCGGCCGCCGGAGGGGCGTCGGCAACCTTGTTTAGCGTCATACGCCTGAAGACGGCCGATCCGGGAATGGCCATCAACGGGTTCCTGTCCGGTTTGGTGGCGATTACGGCGGGATGTGCATTCGTCTCCGCGACGGCTGCCATCGTGATCGGGTTGATGGCCGGTGTGCTCGTGTTGTTGGCCACCGAATGGGTGGATAAGTTGAAGGTGGACGATCCCGTGGGTGCCGTGGCCGTTCATGGATTTAACGGAGTGTTTGGTACCATCGCCGTTGGCTTGTTTGACCTGAAGGAAGGGCTCCTGACCACCGGTCAGACCCACCTGTTAACCGCGCAACTGGCGGGAGCAGCAGCGGCTTCGGTGTGGGGGTTTGTATCCGCCATTGCTGTGGGCTTGTTAGTCAATAAACTGATGGGGATCCGGGTGTCCGCCGAGGAAGAGGAGCAAGGTCTTGATCCGGTGTATCACGGCATCGCTTCTGATGAGTCGGTGAAGGAGTCGCAAACGGCGCTGAGTGCGGTGCGTGCTCGGGCGTCGGCTTCATCGGGTAGTTTGGCGTCGAGAGGCTGAGCGCCATAGTGATATTTTGTTACCCTCTTAGGCAGATTCATACCTTATCTGTCTGAGAGGTTTTTTGTGAAAAAGCGAAGCACAATCATACCTCTCATCATGCAAGAAATCCGGCGAAGGGCGGATGTGGAACGAGCAGGGAAAGTAATGTGGATAGTATTCACCAGACAAACTTGAGTGATCTCCTGATTTCAGGAACTGTTTTGGTCCGTCATCAACCACATAGGGTGAAGATCGAAAGAGTCGTTCCAACAGAGAACAATGGAATGGCTATTTTTGTTTTGAGGGCATGATACGTCTCTTTTCGATACAATAATGAAAAATGGATCAAGAAGAATGCTGTTGGAAAGACAGGGGGCACTACGCCGTGGATCAAAAAGAAGAAAAGAAACGGTTGCGAACGCGATTGCTCGAATTACGGCAGGAGTTGGACGCAGAGAAAGCGCGGCGGTGGTCGCGGGCCATCACGGAAACCTTGGTGGACCTAGAATCGTTTCGACGTGCCAGTACCGTCTTTTTTTACCTCCCCTTTCGGAAAGAGGTGGATACGTGGGATGCGATCCGGGTTGCATGGCAAGCGGGCAAGCGCGTGGTGGTGCCTAAAGCGGACACAAAAGCGAAAACGATGGAATTGTATGCGATCCAACCTGATACACCGTTGATCGAGGGGGCATACGGGATCTTGGAACCGCCAGCGAAGCCCGACAGTCGCGTGATCCCCGCCGCTGTGGACTTGGCCGTGGTGCCGGGGGTCGGATTTGATGAACAGGGATACCGCCTCGGTTATGGGGGCGGCTATTATGACCGGTTCTTCTTAGGTGCGGGAGCTGGCATGATCCGGATTGGTGTGGCTTATCCGTTTCAAATGGTGGAAACGGTGTTCCCCGAAGCGCACGATCAACGGATGCATGTCATCATCACGGCGGAGCGGGTATGGTATTGTGCCGATGTAACTGATCTGTGACTTCCCGGAGAGATCTACCGTTAAAATAGACAGGAGGGGAAGGAAGATGAAGAGCAAGCTAAAAGAAGTACGGACCCAAGAAGCGGTCGGGTTGGTGTTGGCACATGATCTGACGGCGGTCGTTCCCGGTAAGTTCAAGGGACCGCTGTTTCGCAAAGGACATACCATTCGTGAAGAGGATATCGAAAAATTGCTGAACATCGGTAAAGAGCACGTATACGTATTGGAACTGGCCGAAGGGGAACTGCACGAAGATGATGCGGCGCATCGGATCGCTCGTGCTGCGATGCGCTCGAATGAGGTGCTGGAGCTGACTTGTCCGAAGGAGGGGAAAGTAGACATCGTTTCGCGGGTTGACGGATTGCTTCGGGTGGATGTCCCGACGTTGACAGCGATCAACCGTGTAGAACACGTGGTTCTGTCCACGTTGAAAACGCACACGCCGGTCCGGAAGGGACAACAGGTGGCCGCAGCCCGCGTGATCCCGTTGGTGGTGCCGGAAAGCCGAATCAAGCAAGTGGAGACGATTGCCGGTCGGCAGGAACACCCCGTGCTGGAGGTGTTGCCCTTCCGTCCGCACCGGGTCGGTGTGGTGACGACCGGAAGCGAGGTGTATCACGGTCGGATTCAGGATCGCTTCGGGCCGGTCGTAAGGGAAAAGGTGGAACGGTACGGTTCCAAAGTGATCGGTCAGACGTTTGCCGATGACAACAAGGAGATGATCGCCCAACAAATTAAGGCATTTGTCGATCAGGGGGCTGACTTAATTCTCGTCACCGGCGGTATGTCGGTAGACCCGGACGATCGCACACCGGGTGCCATCGCGGATCTGGGAGCCGACATTGTCAGTTACGGCACCCCGATGTTGCCTGGGTCGATGTTGTTGATCGCTTACTACCGAGGGATTCCGCTGATGGGGCTTCCCGGATGCGTGTTGCACGATCCGTTCACTTCGTTTGACGTCTTTTTGCCACGTATCCTGGCAGGTGAGAAAATCACGCGGGAGGATATCATCACATTGGGGCACGGCGGCCTACATGCGTGTTGACCTTGCAGGCGAAATGGCTCCGTTGTATGATGTTGATAGCAACACTTTGTGAAATTTGCACGATCGGCAAATAAGAAAACACACGGTCTCAACAGACCGTTCGGGTATGGAGGCAAAAATGGCTGATCAGAAGATTCCCCAAGTCACCGCGAAGCGGTTACCCTTGTATTATCGGTATTTGGAGAAGTTGCACGCCATCGGGAAGCAACGCGTTTCTTCTGCCCAGCTGAGCGAAGCCTTGCAGATCGACCCGGCAACCATTCGACGTGATTTTTCGTATTTGGGAGAGTTGGGGAAGAAGGGATACGGGTACAACGTCAATTATCTGCTTCAGTTTTTGCGGGATTTCCTCAAGCAGGACGAAGTGACCAACGTGGTCCTGATCGGTGTCGGTAATCTGGGCACGGCGTTGTTGCGGTACAATTTCTACCGCAGTCACAATACCAAGATCGTAGCGGGATTTGATATCGATTCCAACAAAGTGGGGAAAGAGATTGACGGCATCCCGATTTTTTCGATCGATCGTTTTGCGGAAGTGAAGGAACTGCACAACGTTGAGGTAGCGATCCTGACGGTGCCGGCCAATGTCGCCCAGCAAGTCACAGACCGCATCGTAGCTGCGGGCATTCGGGGGATCTTGAACTTTACGCCTGCTCGGCTGACCGCGCCACCCAATGTACGGATCCACCACATCGATTTGACCACGGAATTACAGACTTTGATCTATTTCCTGAAAAAGTTTCCGCCAGAAGAAAATCGCGAAACCCCATCCGTAGACCACCTGTGATGTGGGAGAACAGGGTGGACATACGGTTGAAAACAGTGAGGGAAGGTTTGACCAACGATGGATGATCAGACTCAGCCGTTGACGGAGCACTTGGCCGAATTGCGCAAACGGATCATATGGGTGTTGATATTCTTTTTCATCTTTCTTGTTGTGGGGTTTCTATACGCGGGGTCGATTATCGAGTGGGTGAAAAAGGATGTGCCCGCCAACATCTCATTTCATATCTTTTCACCTGGTGAGGCGTTCCGCATCTACATGGGATCGGCGTTTCTCATCGCGGTGATCTTTACGGTGCCCGTTGCGCTGTATCACATTTGGAGATTTGTCGAACCTGGTTTGCGTCCGCGCGAACGCCAAGTGACACTCAGCTATATTCCACTTGCGATCCTTTTGTTTTTCGGCGGGCTGATTTTTGCCTACAAGGTGATTTTTCCATATGTGATCGGGTTCTCAGCCAATTTGACGCGAGAGTTGGGGGCCCAGGAGACATACGGGTTGTATGATTATTTCCGATTTATGTTCAACATCATCTTTCCGATCGCGTTTTTCTTTGAGCTGCCGATTTTGGTCATGTTTTTGACGCGGCTCTCCATCATCACACCTGCATTTTTGCAGAAGGCCCGCCGGTTTGCCTATTTGGTGCTGGTGGTGTTCTCCACTTTGATTTCGCCGCCCGATATTGTCACCAACATTTTAATTGCCTTGCCGATGATTGTGCTGTATGAGATCAGTGTGGTCATCTGCATATGGATGTACCGTCGGATGCAGCGGGAGGCGGAAATGGAAACGGAAAAGAATGATGACAGCGAGTCGTCGGCATAACCATCAATGTACGACCGATTGATTGCGGCCCGCCCGATCACGCGGGGATATGGTGGGGGGCGGGAGACGACTTTTCACGCTTCTTGTATGAAGAAATGGACCAGGTCTGCTCACAGCGGGTGCGTGGCAAAAGTACACGCCGGCACCCCGTTTTTTTGTGCTCGGAATCGGGATATTCACAGCAGCTTCCACTCCCGTCCAACATCAATTTTTTTACAATTGAGGTCTTGCAAAACAAGTTCCATATGCATATCATTATAATTGGTGTTAGCACTCAGTTTGGTTGAGTGCTAACAAACCCCGACAAAATGCGCTCGTGAAGGAGGGTGTTTCCCATGATCAAACCCTTGGGCGATCGCGTGGTGATCGAAGCGATCGAAAAAGAAGAAAAAACGGCCAGCGGCATCGTTTTGCCGGAAACGGCGAAAGAAAAGCCGCAAGAAGGTAAGGTTATCGCTGTGGGTACCGGTCGTTATGAAAACGGCGAAAGAATCGCGCTGGAAGTAAAAGAAGGCGACCGCGTCATCTTCTCCAAATACGCGGGCACCGAAGTGAAAGTGGGAGATAAAGAATATCTCATCCTGCGCGAAAACGATATCCTGGCGATTGTGGAAGAGTAATCCGGCTTGAACACATCCTTCTGAAATAAAACCACCCTACATATAGGAGGGGGAAGCGAATCATGGCGAAAGAAATCAAATTCAGTGAAGATGCGCGTCGTGCGATGTTGCGCGGTGTGGACGCGCTGGCGAACGCTGTGAAAGTGACCTTGGGTCCGAAAGGACGTAACGTGGTACTGGAGAAAAAATTCGGTTCTCCGCTCATCACCAACGATGGTGTGACCATCGCGAAAGAAATTGAGCTGGAAGATCCGTTTGAAAATATGGGCGCCCAACTGGTAAAAGAAGTGGCGACCAAAACCAACGATGTGGCTGGTGACGGTACGACCACCGCTACCGTGTTGGCCCAAGCCATCATCCGTGAAGGTCTGAAAAACGTGGCGGCTGGCGCCAACCCGATGATCCTGCGCAAAGGGATCGAAAAAGCTGTGGCCGCTGCTGTGGAAGAAATCAAAAAGATCGCGAAACCGATCGAAGGCAGAGACTCCATCGCGCAAGTGGCCGCGATCTCCGCGAACGATGAAGAAGTGGGCCAACTGATCGCAGAAGCGATGGAAAAAGTGGGCAAAGACGGCGTGATCACGGTCGAAGAATCCAAAGGCTTCACCACTGAACTGGAAGTGGTGGAAGGGATGCAATTCGACCGCGGCTACATCTCTCCGTACATGATTACAGACACGGACAAGATGGAAGCCGTGCTGGAAGAGCCGTACATCCTGATTACCGACAAAAAAATCTCCAACATCCAAGACATTCTGCCGCTGCTTGAAAAAGTGGTGCAACAAGGCAAGCAGCTCCTCATCATCGCCGAAGATGTGGAAGGTGAAGCCTTGGCGACCCTGGTAGTCAACAAATTGCGCGGCACCTTCACCGCTGTGGCTGTGAAAGCGCCTGGCTTCGGCGATCGCCGTAAAGCGATGTTGGGAGACATCGCCACGCTCACCGGTGGTCAAGTCATCACCGAAGAGCTGGGTCTGGATCTCAAAACCGCCAACATCAGCTATCTGGGTCGCGCGCGTCAAGTCCGCGTCTCCAAAGAAGAAACCATCATTGTGGATGGTTATGGTGACAAAGCCGAAATCGAATCCCGCATCAAACAAATCCGTCAACAAATCGAAGAAACCACGTCTGAATTCGACAAAGAAAAACTGCAAGAGCGTCTGGCCAAACTGGCTGGCGGCGTAGCGGTCATCAAAGTGGGTGCTGCGACCGAAACCGAAATGAAAGAGAAAAAACTGCGCATCGAAGACGCGCTCAACGCTACTCGCGCCGCGGTGGAAGAAGGTATCGTGGCTGGTGGCGGTACCGCGTTGGTCAACGCCATCCGCGCTGTGGAAGCGGTGGAAGCGTCCGGCGACGAAAAAACCGGCGTCAACATCATCAAACGTGCGCTGGAAGAGCCGGTGCGTCAAATCGCTTTCAACGCTGGTCTGGAAGGTTCCATCATCGTGGAGCGCCTGAAAAAAGAAGACGTAGGCATCGGATTCAACGCCCTGACCGGCGAGTGGGTCGACATGATCAAAGCTGGTGTTGTGGACCCGGCCAAAGTGACCCGGTCCGCGCTGCAAAATGCCGCTTCCGTGGCCATGATGGTACTCACCACCGAAGCTGTTGTGGCCGACAAACCGGAAGAGGAAAAAGGCAACAACAACAACTCGGGCATGGGCGGCATGGACGGGATGATGTAATCGTCTCCCGCAGATCAAAAGCCGTTGACCGTTTGAGGTCAGCGGCTTTTGTTTTTTTGTCTCGAACATCGGTCAGAAGCCTGTGAAAGGGTTGTCGCCTAATGGTTTACCGGATACATCCCCATGTTCGCGGTGTTGACAAAGTTCGCGGGGCTTCGATTTCCCGTCTCCACTCCATATCAACAGCGAGAAGTCGCTCAACGGGACTTCGGATCCGCTTCCCGAAATCGAATGGCGAAACCACTATGTCAACAGTCTCATATTTAGAAAAATGGGGGAGCGCGAGGGGGCTGTAATCCCCCTCAATTTATTGAGGGGATACACGGATCCCCTCGCATTTTTTATAGATTGACAATTCCTTTATATTGGTATTACCATAATGGTATGAAAAAAGAGTCTTGGAAGTCAACAGGGTCAGCAGTTTATAACCTAAAT
>NZ_JANRHH010000040.1 GCF_030433435.1 Polycladomyces subterraneus | reverse complement strand
ATACTTTTCTTTTTGAAATTCATCTCCCCACTGCAACAGTGTCATGCTGTTCAGCGCCGTGTGAACGGAGACGAGCGTTCGGAACGCGGTGTCTCCGCGCTCTAGTTCGGAACAGACGATAGCCAAGGTGATGTAGTCCATGCCTTGGCCACCGTACTTTTCCGGGATGCAAACACCCATGAGTCCGAGATCGGCTAATTTATCGATGATGCTGGCTTCAAAGTGTTGCTCTTCATCCCACTTTTCGATGTTCGGCATGATTTCGCGATCCACGAATTTACGTACCATCTTCTTGACAGACAGTTGGTCTTCCGAATAAGAGAAGTCAAACATGCGATTCACTCCTTTGGGAGAATTACGTTATCCGTATCGCCCATTTCACGAAGAATAACTTTGGTATGCTCCCCAAGTAGGGGAGGGCGCTGTCGATAAGTGACGGGGGTTCGGGAGAAGTGAAGGGGGCTCCCGACCAGTTGTACCTTTCCAGCTGTAGGGTGCTCCATCTCCACCAACATCTCCCGGTATTTGACTTGGGAGCTAGTAAATACCTCATCCAAGGTTTGAATCGGTGCACACGGTATGTTGGCTTTTTCCAACAGCGGGATCCAATATGAGCGGGGGCGTTTTTTCAGGATCGATTCCAGTTCCACCGTCAAGGTCTGTCGGTTGATAACCCGCTCGGGATTACTAGCGTAACGAGTATCTTCCGCTAAGTGAGTGCAGCCGAGGCACTCCGTTTAAGGGTAGATCCTGGGTTTGAAAGAGTTGATACGGTGCGATGTTAGGATGGACGTTGCCCAAAAGTTCTGGAATTTTCCCGGAGATGAGATAGTTACTGGCCACGTTAACCAGGGAGGCTACACCGACATCGAACAGGGCGACGTCCACCACTTGGCCTTTCCCTGAACGGTTTCGCTCCTGCAAAGCTCCCAGGATTCCCACAGCCGTGAAGAGTCCGGTCAAGACATCCACGATGGCAACACCGACCTTCATCGGGCCGCTTTCTTGACTTCCCGTAATGCTCATCAATCCACACAGGGCTTGCATCATATAATCGTATCCGGCCTTATGGGAGTTGGGACCACTCTGACCGAACCCGGAGATTTGCGCCACGATCAGCCGGGGGTTTTCGTCCAGAAGAGTGTCGGGGGAGAGGCCCCATTTGGCCAATGTTCCCACCTTGAAATTCTCAACCAGAATGTCCGAATGTCGGATTAGGTCCAATAAGAACCCTTTTACCCTCTTCTGTCTTCAGATTCAGGGCCATGGATCGCTTATTTCGGTTAACGGACAGGTAATAAGCGCTTTCGCCACCGGCATAGGGAGGACCCCATTCTCTGGTTTCATCTCCCCGACCAGGTTCTTCGATTTTAATGACCTCGGCTCCCATGTCTCCCAGAATCATAGTGCAAAAAGGACCTGCCAACACACGGGATAAATCCAACACTCGGACGCCCGTCAATGGCCCACCCTGACCCATGAATCACCCAACCCACCCGGCAGTCTAAAGGCACGGCTGGCCCGGGAAGGCAACCGATCCATGGTTGCTTTCTGACATCCAATGACATTCAGCTCCCCTTTCTGGAAAAACTCTACCATCAGGGGAGATCCAATCAGCTCGATATTCAAATGATCGGAAAAGAGCAACTAAAGGAGATCGAGCCCCATGTGAATGGGTTAGCCGCGATCTACGTACCCACAGCAGGAATCGTCGATTATAACCAAGTTTGCCGGGTCTTCCAAAAAAAGATCCATGGAGACCTCCTGTTGAATACGAAGGTGGAGCGGGTGCAGGAAGAAAAGGACTCGGTTCACATTGAAACCTCATCCCGCTCTTTTCATGCCAAGTTTCTGATCAATTGTGGTGGGTTATACAGTGACCGAGTGGCCAGACGGTCTGGAGTTGATGTTGATCTGAAAATCGTTCCCTTCCGGGGGGAGTATTACAAGCTAAAGCCAGAGAAGGAAAGATTGGTCAACAACCTCATCTATCCTGTTCCCAACCCCAATTTCCCGTTCCTAGGCGTCCATTTTACCCGGATGATCGGAGGGGGAGTCAAAGTAGGCCCCAACGCCGTCCTTGGTTTGAAGAGAGAGGGATATAACAAGACGGATTTTTCAATTATTGATACAGCGGAGGTATTGACTTATCCAGGTTTCTGGAAGTTGGCCGTTCGGTACTGGAAAGACGGGATAGCAGAAATGGTGCGTTCGTTCTCAAAGAAAGCCTTTGTGAGAAGCCTTCAGCAACTCTTGCCGGAAATCGGGGAGGAAGACCTGGAACCGGCACCTGCTGGAGTAAGAGCTCAGGCCTTAAAGCCGGATGGTACCATGGTCGATGATTTTCACCTTATCCAGGGGAAGAACAGCATTCATGTCTGTAACGCTCCTTCGCCTGCTGCAACAGCTTCCATTGAAATCGGGAAGGAGATTGTTTCGCGAATTTCCGAAGTTGTTAAGACTAAAAGCCTTTCCCGTATCTCTTAACCGTCAATAAATTTGAACGGGCGATGGATGTCAACGTGAAAGTCGCTTTTTTGATGGCCAAGGCAGCGGGAAGAAGGATGATTCAGAAGGGAACGGGAGGGCGGATTATCAATATTGCCTCCGTCGCCGAACTGGTGGGAGGCCATGAGAGGAAATTCACCGAGCTCTACGTACGATCCTAGACAGGAATCGGGGCAGAATGAACTAACAACCGGCCACATTCACAAATGGCCGGTTGTTGTCGTTTATTTGGGTCTCACCGGTATTTCTACAAAACGGCAGTAGCTTCATCCGTTTGAACGATTTGTGTTCAATCAAAAAAAGACCTGTTTATCCAATAGAAACAGGTCTTGAAAAGTGGAGAGATATGTATGATTGAATAAACTATTCAAAACGTCATAATAAAATTTGTTTTAACAGTACTGATATCATTAGGATCTCCATTCTGCTTTGAATCTATCTACTTTTGATCAAAATTACAATAATATTTTCTTAACAATATTATCATAATATTAACTCGCGTCAGGAGGAATTATACATGAATCAATCCGGACAACTGGAACGATCACTCAATCTGTGGCAAATAGTCGTCCTCGGTGTGGGTTATATGACACCCATGGTCGTATTCGACACACGTTTGGAATTGTATCTCGGGAATCGGGAGGACTGACACCAACCGCTTATATCGTGGGACTCATCGCCATGTTGTTTACGGCGGCCAGTTATGGACAGATGGTAAAAGCGTTTCCAAATGCAGGTTCTGCCTATAAGTACACGCAAAAAACAATCAGCCCGCATCTTGGTTTTCTGGTAGGCTGGTCGGCACTCCTGTTCCTGCCGATGGTAAACGCACTGTTAGCAAAAATTTATTTTAACGCTTTGTTTCCCGCAGTTCCTGATTGGATTTGGGTGCTCTTATTTGTGGCCGTAGTAACTGTTCTAAATTTCTTAAATGTCAACTTTCTAGCCAATTTCAATACATTTTTGGTCGTTTATCAAACACTGGTGGTAGTACTTTTCATCGCTCTCGTTATTCAAGATCTTCTATCGGGAAAAGGCATAGGCAGTGTTTTCGCTTTACAGCCGCTGGTGAATCCTGATCTGGATTTCTCTCACCTGTTAGCAGGTGCAACGATTGTGTGCTTTTCTTACTTAGGGTTTGATGCGGTAACCACTTTGTCAGAGGAGACGCCCGAACCGACCAAGACGATCCCGCGCGGGATTTTCCTGGTGGCTTTGGTTGGCGGACTCATATTCATCACAACTTCTTACTTCGCACAAGCCATGTTCCCTGACGTGTCCAAGTTTAATCATCCTGATACTCCTTCGCCCGAAATGGCTCTTATTGTGGGCAGTAAGATTTTCCAAATCTTTTTCCTGGCAGGCTCATTTATGGGCACTCTCGCATCCGGACTCGCTTCGCATGCCAGTGTGACTCGCCTGTTATATGCGATGGGACGGGATCGTGTGTTGCCAAAAAAAGTGTTTGGTTATGTCCATCCCCGTTGGGGCACCCCTGTGTATAACGTAATCATCGTCGGCCTTGTCTGTCTGAACACCTTGTTCCTTGAGCTTGACACTGCCGCATCAATCATCAACTATGGAGCATTGATGGCCTTTACCTTTGTGAATCTGTCCGTGATTGCTCATTATGTGATAAAAGAGAAGCAACACAGTACGCTAAAAGGTTTCTTCAGTTATCTCATCTATCCACTGGCCGGGGCCGCATTCGTCGCTTACTTGTGGTACAGCATTCAAACGAGTGCTTTGGTTATGGGCCTGATTTGGTCTGCGGTCGGTATCACTATTCTCATGTACATTACGAAAATGTTTCGGGTACAACAATATCAAGAGTGTAATGCAGACCAAAAGACCATTGCCGGTTAAGCAACAGAAGACAAGGGGCAATGCAGACTTGCATTGCCCCTTCTTCTTCTTAGATGATGGGTGGATTGGAAAAAAGCATTTTAAAACATCGCTATTTAAACGATTTTTGATTTCTCCGCCCTCTTTTGCATAATTTTTTGATATTTCCTGCTAACTGATGATTGACTGATGCCCAGCATCTTGGCAGCCATTGTTGTCGTTTTGTATTTTTCCATAGCGAGTAATATGAGCTGTTCTTCCACTACCTCCAATGCTTCTGGCAGGGGCATGATGTTGGTGATGATCGGTTTGCTTTTAGTATTCAATTTTTCCCACTGCAACAGGCGGTAAATTTGATCAGCAACAATGATATCGTCATCGACCGTGACAACCGCCCGCTCAATCACATTTTGAAGCTCTCTCACATTCCCGGGCCACGGGTAAACTTCCAACAGATTTAATGCATCTGGAGCCAGTTGAATGTTTGTATTGTGGGTTTCGTTTAATTTTTGCAAAAAGTAATAAGCAAGTGGGGGAATATCTTCCGGCCTTTCTCTAAGCGGCGGGATATGAATCGGAATCACATTTAACCGATAATAGAGATCTTCACGAAAGAGCCCTTTTTCCACAAGCTGTTCCAAGTTTTTATTCGTTGCGGCTACGATTTGTACATCGATTGGAATCGGCTGAATACCCCCGACGGGAATCACTTCGCGTTCCTGTAAGACCCTGAGCAGTTTTACCTGCAGGGACAGAGGCATCTCCGCAATTTCATCTAAAAAAAGGACCCCTTTGTCGGCTTGTCTGAAATAGCCTATTTTTCCCTTTGGATCCGCACCGGTAAAAGCTCCTTTTTCATAGCCGAAAAGTTCACTCTCTAACAAGTTTTCAGGGATCGCGCCACAATTGATCTTCAGAAAGGGCTTGCTGGATCTGGGCCCGAGCTGGTGGATTGCTTTGGCAAAGACCTCTTTTCCCACCCCGGATTCTCCTGTCAGCAAAACAGTGGACGAAAATCGTGCCACTTTTTCGATGTCTTTCATGATACGTTCAATTTTCGGGCTGCAATAGATAATATTGCGATTCAACATTTCTCTTTTCTTCAGATCCACTAGTTCTTTTTTGTACTGTTCGGATAGCCTCCTAACTTGCTTTAATTCGCTTTTCAGTTTCGTTGTCTCCGTAATATCCCTCGATGCAATCACAATTCGGTCAAGGTTTCCTTGCTCATCAAATACCGGAGTTCCAACCGCCAGAACTTTTCTGCCCTGCGCGGTTTCTTGGATTACAGATACCTTCTTCTTGCGCTCTAAAACCAATCGGGTTACCGAAGGCTTAAACAGTCCCTTCTCTTCAAATTCCACCAGGTTTTTGCCGATCAGTTCATTCATATCCCCAGCCCAAAAATCAGACATTTTGTTATCGCTAAACCGTAGCAAACGGCCTTCGTTGTCCACAACGAGAATTTCATCATAGACGGTAGAAAGAATGGCATTTAAGTCTTTATTTAAACCTTTGACATAATCCAGTTCCATCGCCAGCTCTTCAAGCATAGGAAGATCCTGGACAATGATGATCATCCCTTTGACTTCATTTTCTTTATTCAAGATGGGGCTGTAATCGGCTAAAATCCCCATTCGCGGCGTAATATGGAGCTGATTGAGAACAGTTTCACCAGTGGACAAAACCCGGTCAATATGCTCAGCCCCGAAAATTTCACTTGCCTTTACATTTTGTATCTGCTCAGCATCCATTTTGACCATCCTGAGTCCTTCAGCATTGTAATTAATAATATAGCCTTTACGGTCGACAACAAAGATTCCTAGAGGGATCGATGACAAAATGGTTCGAAACAAATCAATGGTTTCATCTTGTCTTAATAACTCAATGATAATATCATCTCTTTGCAAGTAACCGCATAGGACTTGGTTCTCATCTCTGACCAGAATAATATCTTCACCCAATAACTTATAAACATCAGGTACTTGTTGGCCACACGTAATGCTATAAACCCGATTAAGCGGAGTCATTTCCTCCAACAAAGAGGAAAAGTCCTCATATCCCTTTATATTTCGCGTCTTTACAAAACCCACGATTTCGTCATCTTCCCGGACAAATAAATACCTGTCTTTGTGCCGTTGTAAATGTTTTTGTACCTCTGAGATCGAAGCACAAATGGATACGGTTTGAATAGGCCGTATATTTTCAGCAGTGAACACCAGCATAAATTCGATCCCCCTCTCTGATGATGGATCATAGAGAAAAAGGTAGGTCACCCTTTACATCTGCAGATAAGAGTTCCCTACCTTACCTAAAATCAGTTTACTCATGATGACTTCCCATAGCCATAAGCCAGAAGCTATATCCTTTTGGCCAGTGACCACTCGTGAAGTTGACACATAGTTCGTGCCCGGCGAACCATCCTCGATCCTGTCCGAATATTCATTCAGGACTACTTATTGGAAAGTATACAAAAAGTAGTGTCGGACTATCAAGAGGCTCGATGTATATAATCAACCGGTCTCACTTGCTTTTGAGTCATTGCCGCTCTCAAAATCTAAAAGATCTTCTTCCGTGTAAGCAAGTATCATCCCGGGAACCACCTCATCCCCCACACTCACCTCGAAGGAGTGGATCGTCCCCGGGCTGTCCGCAACCACCTCTTTCAGCAAACCCTCTTTGGTCCTGATCAGAAACAGAGGCTGATCTTTGCGAAACGATAATGAGGAAGGATGAAAGATCTTCACAACGGTGCCATGACAAGAACTTACAATAGATGATTGAATTTTCACGTTAACCAGCCGCCTATAACGAGTTTAAGAGTTTAACCTTTAACCAGTTGTTTGTTTACTTCGTTGAGTACTTTGGCAAATACCTCACATACCCGGTCACATTGGGCTTTCTCAATGGTGAGAGGTGGCTCAACCCGGATTGTTTTGGCGTTCACGAGTGTTCCCGCCACAAGCACCCCGTTATCAAAGAAGCCTTTGGACACTTCGTAACCAATTTCATCGCTGACAAACTCGATTCCAATGAGGAGTCCTTTCCCGCGAATTTCCAGAACGATATTCTCATGACCTTTCGCGGCATCTCTTAAGCCTTGTATCAAATATTCCCCGATTTCAGCCGCGCGCTCAGGCAATTTCTCTTCGATCAACACATTAATGTTGGCCAGAGCAGCCGCACAAGCGAGCGGATTTCCGCCAAAAGTGGTGGTATGAAGGAACGGATTTTCAAACCAGTGCGTGAACACTTCTTCTGTCGCGACCGTTGCGCTGGCCGGCATGATTCCTCCGCCAAACGCTTTGCCTAAACATAAGATATCCGGTACTACATCATAATGCTCACAACAGAACATTTTTCCGGTACGTCCCATTCCAGTCTGAACTTCATCAAAGATGAGCAGGGCACCATACTCATCACACAGTTCACGAAGCTTTGGCAGGTAATCATCCGGAGGAACAATGACGCCGCCTTCGCCCTGAATCGGCTCCACAATGACAGCGGCGACTTCTTCCCCGACCATATGGCAGGCGTGCATCGTTTTATGCATCATATCGATATCGCCGAATGGTACATGGCGGAAACCGTGAACCAAAGGCAAAAATGGTTTGCGGAAAACACCTTTTGCCGTACCCGACAGAGATCCCAAGCTTTTTCCGTGAAACGCACGAGTCGTAGCCAGGAAGGTGTGTCTGTCATTTTTCTTATGATAGATTTTGGCCAACTTGAGCGCTGCTTCGATCGATTCGGTGCCGCTGTTGCCGAAATAAGAGTACTTAAGATCTCCCGGTGTCAAATCGGCCAGCGTTTTGGCCAGCATAGCACGCAATGGATCCAGCAAATCCTGGCTGTGCAAAGCTTGCCGGTCCATCTGATCTTTCACCGCTTTCACCACTTTCGGGTGGCGATGCCCGACGTTATAGATTCCAAAGCCGCCCAGGCAGTCAATATACTCTTTCCCATTCACGTCGATAAAGCAGTTGGGGCCGGAGTCTTTCCACTCGACTGCTGCATACTGCATATCTTTTGTCACAGTCTTGCGATATTCCAAAAAACCGGGATTGACATGCTCTTTAAACCCGTTTAACGTTTCATCGGTCACCCATTTAGCATCTTCTTCTGTAATTTCCTGCTTTGAAATAAGGTCCAATACTTTCGATGTATAGCTATAAATCTCAGAATACTTATTACTCATAATAATCCTCCTTGCAAACGATCCATTATATTTTCGGGCGAAAGGTAAGGGTAAGTAGGGAGTTGGGGACCCCATTACTCCCCAGTTTCCTTATTGTCGATTCAAAGGTTCCCCGCGTCCCTTCCGGTTGTGACTCCCGGTCATCAGTGTTTTTAACCCTTGTACCATCCGGTTGGCTCTACTTGCAGATTGGTATTGATCTGTTTCACTTCGGTGTATTCCTCATAACCAAATGTGCCTAATTCTCGGCCAATTCCACTCTGCTTATAACCGCCCCAGGGAGCTTCATTGTATGTGGGGTGATAGGTATTGATCCAGGTGATTCCGGCACGCAGCTTCCGTACAACCCGTTGCGCTTTCGCTCCGTCCTGCGTAAATACCGCGCCCGCGAGGCCATAAACAGTATCATTCGCCAATCGGATCGCTTCCGCTTCGTCTTTGAATTTTTGCACGACCAAAACGGGACCGAAGATTTCTTCTTGCACAATTCTCATATCCGGCTTCGTGTCGATAAAAATGGTAGGTTCAACAAAGTAGCCTTTTTCCAAACCGTTCTCCGTAATTCTTTTACCGCCGCAGACAAGCTGGGCCCCTTCTTCTTGGCCAATCTTGATGTAGTTCAGCACTTTGTTCATATGCGCTTCGGAGATGAGCGGACCCATTTCCGTATCCGGATCATTACCCGGCCCCACTTTGATTTTCTTCGCTCTTTCAACCAATTTTTCTATAAATTCATCATGGATGCTCTCTTCAAGCAAAAGTCTGGAACCTGCGGAGCAGACTTGCCCCTGGTTGACAAAAATCGCAAACAGCGCGTAATCAAGAGCTGTCTCAAAATCAGCATCCGCGAAAACAATATTTGGCGATTTTCCGCCTAATTCCAGTGAAATCTTTTTCAAGTTTCCACTTGCTGCTTTCATGATGCTGCGTCCAGTCGCCGTGCCGCCGGTGAACGCTACCTTATCAATGTCATGGTTGACGGCGATTTCATGACCTACCGTTTTCCCCTCACCCAGCACGAGGTTAGCAACCCCTGGCGGGAAGCCAACTTCTTCAATGATTTCAAACAGCTTGATCGCAGACAGAGGAGTGATCTCCGAAGGTTTAAAGACTACCGTATTCCCTGCCGCCAATGCCGGAGCCAGTTTCCAAGCTGCCATCAACAAGGGATAGTTCCATGGGATAATTTGGCCGCAAACGCCAATCGGTTCCCGGACCACGACAGATTGCATGGGGTCCGCCACCTCATAGGTTTGCCCATGCGGCTTCGTGGCCAGTCCCGCATAATACCGAAAGCACGCCACGGCATCCGCAACATCTACAGTCGCTTCGCGGTACGGTTTCCCATTATCTTTCACTTCTAACTCAGCAAATTCTTCTGCTTGCTCTTCCAGCCGGTCTGCCAGTTTGAATAACAGCCGCGCCCGTTCCACCGCCGGGGTATCCCACCAGCCGTCCTCATAAAATGCCCTTTTCGCTGCGGCAACCGCTTTCTTTACATCCTTGGCAGTCCCTTCCGTTACAACGGCAATCACTTCGCCGTTCGCCGGGTTAATGACCTGTCTGAATTCCCCGCTTGAAGAAGCGGTCCATTTCCCGTCAATATACATCTTCAAAATCGACTCCATTCCAAATCCCCCTATTCATTTGATGAGCGTTCGCAATTTATCTATTGCAAATATGATGCCAATTCGGAATCATGGAAAAGGTAAATTTAATGATTCTCAAAAACTCCCGTAACTATGCAAAAGTGAATAAGTTTATCCCCGAATTCATGAAAATTATGGATTTAGTATTGAGGGGAGGTAGAATAAAGCGGAGGAAGCGCCGACTTGAAAAACTCCTTGATCAGTTCAAGATCTTCGTGGTGAATCCTAAACTTGGTCACCCAAACATGATCATTGAAAATATCTTCGTAAGACATCAATAACATCGTTCCTGATTGCAAACAAGTGATCATGCTTTTTCCGCAGAAAAATTGGGAGTAATGGACGGAAAAATCGTAGCGGTTTGTCTCTGTTACCAAACAAACATGCCTGGCTGTCAGCTGTTCCAAATCATCAAAGAGAATGTCCAATGATCTCAACCCCTTTCTTCCCTCCATACGTAACGCCAATCTGCTCAGCTTCGAATATTTGATGGTTTTTAAAAACGAAATTGGCATCTTTTCCATGAGGCAATCTCGCATGTCCCGCAATAAAGTCAAACCCAACCGCGTATCCGATTGGCTTTGGCCAATTTGCGAATGCCCACCATATAAGCCGCCAAGCACATATTCACCTTTCTTTGATGGGACATGTTATAGACGTTTTCAAAAGCACGGACCAGTACATAGCGCAACTTGGATTCTACTTCCCCTTCAGACCAATAATAACCCTGATTGTTTTGCACCCACTCAAAATAGGAAACGGTAACCCCGCCAGCACTCGCAAGTACAAGAGATTCAAATTCCTCATTCTGCTGAACAGACTTCTCTGTTGTAGCGCTCACATTTTCACCTCGATTTGCTTCGAGCTGATTTAATCGCTTCCTGCGTTAACAGACAGAAAATCTTCCTCTATAGTAGCCAGCACCTTCCCGGGTGCGACTACCTCACCTTGTTTCACATGAAGTGACACAATAGATCCGCTCAAATCCGCCTTGATTTCGACCAGGGTCTTCTCCGTTTTTATTAAATAGACACTTTCCCCTTCATAGATATAGGAGGATGGACTGCTCAATACATGGGTAATGATCCCATGAAAGGGGCTGATAATTTCATAACGTACTTTCACATGTTCTCCCCCTTTTTTGTTCAGTTTTGTTAGGCATCTGTTTGAGATTTAACGCTGCAAGACTTGCAAAATCATGCACCAGCGTAGCAGCTAAAAGAGAAGTAATTTGTGTCGGATCGTACGGGGGAAGTACCTCTACCAAGTCAAATCCAATATAGTTGAAACCGGTAAGAGAACGAACCATTTCAAGTGTTTCCAGGCTGGTAAATCCACCGACTTCCAGCGTACCGGTCCCGGGTGCACAGGAGGGATCAACGAAGTCGATATCAAAGGTTAAGAAACAAGGTGTATCTCCAATGGTCTCTCTTATCTGTCTAACTACATCTTCAAAACCGCGTTTGCGCAATTCCTGAGTAGTGATTACATGATAACCGAGTTCAATACTTGCTCCGATGTCCCCGGGATGATTGAGTGTACCGCGAATACCGATTTGAAATACTTTATCCGGTTGCAAAAGCCCTTCTTCGTACGCCCGGATAAACGTAGAACCATGCCAGTATTTTTCATCGTAATACGTATCCCAAGTATCCGTATGAGAGTCAAAATGGATCAAAGCAACAGGACCGTATATTTTGGCTGCTGCACGCAAACTTGCCAATGTTACTGAGTGGTCTCCACCCAATCCAATTGGTATGATTTCTTTTTGCATAAGATCTAAGTTGTATTTTTCCATAAGTTCATAGCTGCGGTGGATATTATGTGGAATAACCGGTACGTCACCGATATCTATTGCGTTTGTATCTTCAAAAGGATAAACCTCATGAACCGGATGGTAAGGGAACAGTGTCATAGATGCTTGGCGAATCGCTTGCGGGGCGAATCGCGCTCCTACACGGAAAGAAGCCGCCGTATCAAAAGGCATCCCTAATATGGCAACCTTAGCATTTTCCCGTGATGAAGGTAAACGCATAAACGACCCGATCGTACAAAATTCTGGTTTTACATCTGGTGAAAGGGGATACTTCATACTCGTATCTTTCCTTTCTTTTTTTAATTTTGATAGTCAGGCAGTTGAGACTGCCTCTTGCAAAAACGACTTGGTCCATTAATCTAATAAACCAACTCCTTCTCATAGAGGCACTATATCGGTGATACACTTATCTGAGCAAGAATGATGCCAATGGAAAAATGAGTATCAATACATTTTTGCTAAGAATATAAAGGGAAAATATTATGCAATTATGCATAAGTATATGCGATGAGTAATAGCCGATCCCAAATAGGATGGTTCGTTTAAACGAAAGAACAACAAGGGTCCAACTGCAGAAAGTTAACAGCCAGTAAAAGGCACAGGAAAGATCAGATTTAATCTAATGTTATTTATTTTAAATAAACCGAAAGGCCGTCCCCTTGGTTTAAGGGGTGTTTAAAGTTGGCATTATTTTTGCAAGATTATGTAGGTGATATCGCTTGGATGATTCAAAATTTATCGATGGAGGTGGGTAGCCGATCGATAAGCAGGAAGCCCGTTACGATTACGGGGGGTGAGAGTTCACCTTTGTTGAACTGGACCAAGAAATGAGCTTGGAAGTTAACGCTGGTGGAGGATGCATCGATCATCGACGCCGGACAAGCGGTGGTCGATTTGAAAGGAGAGGAATAACACATTGAAGCAGTATCAGTTGTTTATTAACGGAAAATGGGTGAAGTCGGAAAACGGCACTTCCTACGAGGTGACCAACCCAGCCACGGGTGAAGTGGTGGGGAAAGCGGCGGATGCCACGGCCAATGATGTGAAAAAGGCTATCGACGCTGCCTATCGGGCGTATCCGGGTTGGGCCGCTCTCACCGCCAGGGAGCGGGGGGATATTTTGTACAAGGCGTACCAGCTGATGCGGGAAAACGAGGAGGAGCTGGCGCGCTGCATGACCATGGAGCAGGGCAAGCCCCTGCCGGAGGCCCTCGGCGAAGTTCGGTATGCGGCGGACTTCGTCCTGTGGTATGCCGAAGAGGGGAAAAGGATCTACGGTGACACCATCCCCGCCTCCGCTCCCAACAAGCGGATTTGGGTGTTGAAACAGCCGGTCGGAGTGGTGGCGGCGATCACCCCCTGGAACTTCCCGGCAGCAATGATCACCCGCAAAGTGGCCCCAGCCCTGGCAGCGGGATGTACTGCAGTGATCAAGCCGGCGGGGCAGACGCCGCTGACGGCCTGCATGCTGGCGGAGATCTTCGCGGAAGCGGGATTACCGGAAGGTGTCTTCAACCTGGTGACGGGAAAGAATCCTCGGATGATTGGAGATGTACTGCTAGGGGATACCAGGGTGCGGAAGCTCACCTTCACTGGATCCACGGAAGTGGGCAAGATCCTGATGAAAAAAGCCTCAGATACGGTGAAAAGGGTCAGCCTGGAGCTGGGCGGCCACGCTCCCTTTATCGTCTTTGACGACGCCGATCTGACGGCGGCGGCACGGGAAGTGATCGCCAGCAAATTCCGCAACGCTGGACAAACCTGCGTCTGTACCAACCGGATTTATGTGCACTGGAGCATCCAGGAACAATTTGCCGAGGAGTTGGCCCGTCAGGTGCAGCAGTTGAAGGTGGGCAACGGTTTGCAGAAAGGAGTTAACATCGGTCCCCTCATCGATGAGAATGCCTTGAAAAAAGTGGAGCGCCATGTGGAGGATGCCCTGGAGAAGGGAGCGCGCCTGATTACCGGCGGGAAGCGTTTCACGGGCCCGGGGGCGGAGGGAGGCCATTTCTACGAGCCGACGGTGCTCTTAGGCACCACCGCCGATATGCTGGTGGAGCAGGAGGAAACCTTTGGCCCGGTGGCTCCCATCCAAGCCTTTGAAACGGAAGAGGAGGCGGTGGAAAAGGCTAACGCCACCGAATACGGTTTGGCCGCCTACCTGTACACCAAGGATCTTTCCCGGGCCATCCGGGTATCTGAAAAGCTGGAGTACGGCATCGTGGGGATCAATGACGGTATCCCCTCCACCGCCCAGGCTCCTTTCGGCGGGTTCAAGGAGAGCGGGCTTGGCCGGGAAGGCGGCCGATACGGTATCGAGGAGTTTCTGGAGACCAAATATGTGTCGGTGAAACTGGATTGAGGACTTTATCAGAGGGGGAGTCGAACATGGCGAACACTTCTTACCGATTTATCGATATCCGCACGGAGATCCCCGGACCGAAGGCAAAAGCCCTGTTGGAGAAAAAGGAGCAAAACGTTCCCCGGGGCCCCTTTAACACCGTACCCACCTTTGCTGCCAAGGGGGAAGGGGCGCTGTTGACCGATGTGGACGGCAATACCTTCATCGATTTCGCCGGAGCCATCGGCAGTCTGAATGCCGGCCACTGTCCACCCAAGGTGGTAGAGGCGTTGAAGGAGCAGTTGGACCGATATATCCACCCCTGCTTCCACGTGATGATGTATGAGCCCTATGTGGCCCTGGCGGAGAAGCTGAACCAGATCACCCCCGGGACACACGCAAAGAAGACCTTTTTCCTCAATAGTGGCGCCGAGGCGGTGGAAAACGCGGTGAAGATCGCACGCAAGTACACCGGGCGGCGAGCGATTCTATCCTTTGAGCGGGGCTTTCACGGACGAACCCTGTTGGCCATGTCCCTGACCAGCAAGGTAAAACCCTATAAATTCGGGTTTGGCCCCTTTGCTCCGGATGTGTATAAGCTGCCTTATCCCTACTACTACCGGGCTCCGGGCGGGATGTCCCCGGAGGAGCTGGACAGGGAACTCCTCTCTCGGTTGGAGAATTTCTTCCTGAGCGAAGTGCCGGCGGAGGATGTGGCTGCCATCATCATCGAGCCGGTGCAGGGAGAAGGCGGGTTTGTCGTCCCCTCCAAATCCTTTGTCCAAGGCGTTTATGAGATCTGCCAAAAACACGGGATCCTCTTCATCGCCGACGAAGTGCAGACCGGCTTTGGCCGTACCGGAAAAATGTTCGCCATGGAGCACTTTGACGTTATTCCGGATTTGATCACTCTATCCAAGTCCATCGCCGCGGGGCTTCCCATCAGTGCTGTGACGGGGCGGGCAGAGATCATGGATGCCCCGGATGTCGGGGAAATCGGAGGCACCTACGGTGGAAGCCCCTTAGGGTGCGTCGCCGCTCTGAAGGTGATCGAAATGATGGAGGAGGAGAAGCTGCCGGAGCGGGCTCAGATCATCGGTGAGAAAGTGCTAGCCCGTTTCCGCAAGCTGCAGAAGAAACACCCACGGATCGGTGACGTCCGTGGCCTCGGCGCCATGTGCGCTATGGAGTTGGTCGAAGGACCGGATAAAACTCCCGACAAGGAGCTGGCCGGAAAGATCCTTGCACAGTGCAACCGCCGGGGCGTCATCCTGTTGGGAGCAGGCCTTTACAGCAATGTAATCCGTGTCCTCTCTCCGCTGGTGATCACCGATGAGCAGTTGGATGAAGGGTTGGATGTGATTGAAGAAGTGCTGGATGAGGTACTTGGGGAATAAAGGACTATCGGCCTTTGGCCAGCGATGAGTTTATCCCCCGGACCCTCCGCAGTCCAAAGAGACACTAGGACATTATGTGAAAATATAAAATTTTTCAATTATAGGAGGAGTAACCATGTCAAATGAAACGAGAAAAGGTTTGTCTTCGAACGCGTTGTCCTTGTTCGATTCCATCGTCATGTCGATCGCGGGTACAGCGCCGGCGTATTCCATCTCGGCCACTACTGCTGTGCTAATAGGCGCAGTCGGATTGCAAGCTCCTGCAGCCATGTTATGGTGCGGGATCCCGATGTTCGGTGTTGTAATGGCATTTCTGTACTTGAACCGTTGGCATGCAAATGCCGGCGCTTCTTATGCGTGGGTAGGAAAAGCGTTGAACGCGGACCTCGGCTTCCTCAGCGGATGGGCGCTTATCGTGTCGGCCACACTGTTCATGGTCGCGGGCTCATTTCCCGCCGGGTCTGTCACACTAGACATCTTTGCGCCAAAATTGAGCAATAATTTGCTCGCTGTAACCATTGTCGGAGGATTGTGGTTTCTGATCATCAGCTTCCTAGTGATGAAGGGCATCAAGGTGACTGCGACGGTACAGTGGATTATGTCCGGCATCGAGATCATCATCCTCGTCATTTCAGGTATCGTAGCTTTAGTTAAATTCGGGGCACATCCAGTTAATGCGTTTCACTGGTCTTGGTTTTCACCGTCTGCATTTCCAAGCCCAGCTGTTTTTATCTCGGGCGCGCTCATCGCAACATTCTATTATTGGGGATGGGATGTCAGTGCCAACCTTAACGAAGAAACTAAGGATAGCCGCCGTATTCCTGGTCTCGGCGCTATGATCGGCATCATTTTCATATTCGCAATATTCGAGCTATTCACTGTTGCAACTCAACTTGGCATGTCTCTTAAAGATATCAATGACGCATCCTCGAACATCCTTCAGCATCTAGGTGTACTGCTATATGGGCCGGTGTGGGGGAACGTCATGGTTCTTGCGGTTGCGTTGTCTACCATCGCGACGCTAGAGACAACACTGTTGCAGGTGACACGAACGTTGTTCGCCATGGGGCGTGATGGTGTCATCTCAAAAAAGTTCGGCGCGGTCCATCCGAAATGGCGGACACCGTATGTTGCTAGCATCGTCATAACCATTTTCGCCTTGTTGCTCTTCGTTCTCTCTAACTTCCTATCATCCATCAATACTGTCATGACGTACGCGATCAACGCCATCGGGTTGCAGGTTGTGTTTTATTATGGACTTACTTGTTTGGCGGTCATTTTTTACTACCGGAAAGTCTTGTTCCAAAGTGTGCCAAACTTCATCTTCCTGTTCACGTTACCGCTGGTGGCTGCAATTTTCCTTCTTACGGTTGGGATCGCGGACATTCCAAAACTTGGCATAACGACGGACAGCATCGGGATCGGACTCATTGCCATTGGCATTATTCCGCTCTTGTGGGGCCGATTCAAGCGCCGTGCAAGCTTCTACTATCAACCTAGAGAAGTGTATACACCCGGGACCGAAGGTTCTAACAATCGGTCGTCCGTGTCTACAATGTGACAACCCCGTTAGACATCCGTTCGGGAGGCACAGTTGCCGGGCGGAAAATCATGCAAGCTGCTAGTGGCAACCTAAAGAAGATTTCGCTAGAGTTAGGTGGGAAATCACCAAATATCGTGTTTGCGGACGCCGACTTCGAAACGGCGGTGGACTATGCGCTCTTTGGAATCTATGCAAACGCCGGCCAGGTTTGCTCAGCGGGATCCCGTCTCCTATTGGAAGAATCACTGCACGACAAGTTCGTCGAACGGCTGGTTGAGCTTGCGACAAAGATCCAGGTGAGAGACGAATTTGATCCGAATATATCGAGTATATACAAACCCAGCGGTTTTTTTCGCTGGGTTTGTAAGGAAATTACAAAAGGGGGTACCTAGATGGTTGATAAAACACCGTCTCTGCTTACCTGGAAGTTTATCACGAGAATTTTACAGCATTTCGAAGAAGGTGTGGTGATCCTTGACCCTGAAGGAGATATTACAGTCATCAACTCGACAGCTCGCTCCCTTTTAAAACTAGAAAAACTAACCTCAATTAAGAACGTTAATGACTTGCCTAAAGAACTTCAAGAAATTTGGGAAAACCGCTATCGACACAATAACACGAAACGCTATCTTCATAACTTCGATGTTGAAGTAAACATAGTACCCGGATTTGGAGACGGGGTTGCCATGATTATGAAGAAGCGATCCTCAGATCTGCTTCACGGTCAGTACGAAAAATTGACCTATCGTGAGTTACAAGCAATTCTAGATTCATCTTTTGATGGGATTTTTATAACTGACGGGAAGGGTATTACATTACGAGTAAATGAGAAATGTGAGATTTTCTATGGAATATCACGTGATCAGCTAATTGGTCGTCATGTGAAAGAGTTGGAAAAAGAAGGCGTATTTTCTCCATCAGCAACTGCCATGGCAATTGAAAAACGGAAAAATATTTCAGTAGTGCAGACTACTGCAAATGGACGTAATTTGTTGGTTCAAGCAAATATTATCTGGGATGAAAACGGTGAAATCTACAGAGTAATTTGCTCTTCAAAGGATATTACCGAACTTAGCCATCTCAAAAACAGATTTTCTCAGAATCATCCCCTGATTAATGATTCCCAGTTATCTCTTGATGAAAATGGAAATAAAAATGGCTCGTTAGTTGCCAAAAGTCCAGTAATGAAAAAATTATTAAACTTTGCTTCACGGGTTGCACAAACAGAGTCTACGGTGTTGTTATTAGGAGAAACAGGTGTTGGAAAAGGGGAAATTGCCCGTTACATTCATAAAAACAGTCAACGGAGCAATGGACCATTTTTGATGATCAATTGTGGAGCACTCCCCGACACATTGATGGAAAGTGAGATCTTTGGTTATGATGGAGGAGCCTTTACGGGGGCAAACAAACAAGGGAAAATTGGTTTTATGGAACTTGCCGATGGAGGGACACTTTTTTTGGATGAGATTGGAGAATTGCCTTTGTCCCTACAGGTCAAATTGCTTCATGTTCTGCAGGATGGAACCTTCACCCGAATTGGAGGGAGGGAATATATACGTACTGATGTAAGAATTATCGCCGCAACCAATCAGAACTTAGAAGAATTAGTTAGAATTGGTAAGTTCAGAAAAGACCTCTACTATCGGCTGAATGTGATTCCTATAACCATTCCTCCGTTGCGAGAGAGACCAGAGGACGTTATCCCTTTGTTAATTTCTTACTTAGAGAGAATCATTGAAAAAAATGGACGATCTAAAGAGTTTTCTCGGGATGTTCTTTCGTTTCTTACTAAATATAACTGGCCGGGGAATATAAGGGAATTGCAAAATTTTGTGGAATGGATGTATGTTGCGGCGGAAGATGATGTGATTGACATCAGTTGCTTGCCTCCTGCGATTTATGACCGTTTTCGCTTCAACTCAAATGAAAGTCCTATTGTTATCAATCGGATCATCCCTCTAAAGGAAGCTCTTCAATTTGTAGAACAGGAATTGATAAAAAAGGCTCAAAGTGTCACTACTAGTACCTACCAAATTGCCGAACTCCTGAAAGTAAACCAATCAACTGTCGTACGAAAATTAAACAAAATAAAGAGTCCTGATAAAGAAATCACCTTAAACAGGACATCTAAATTTTTGAATAATGCAAATTGACATTTTTTAATGCCTTTTCTGTTTAAAACAGAGCATCAGTAATTGCTCTGTTTTTCATCATCGTTAGAAACAAAGCAATGATACTGTGCATTGGCAAAATTTATACTCGAATCGTTGAGAAAGTTGTCAATCCCATTGATTTTACGGCTTTTTTGTGTGTTCTCGTTAGTTGGCACACGTTTTGCAGTACGTAAAAGTGTAAGAAACAAGAGGAGGTATAAGAATGAAAAAACGAGAATCTGTCGGTCTTCTAGCTACGATCATACTAGGTTTGTTGATGACGATGACTGCTTGTAGCGGTACAGCGGCTGACAAACCGAAATCGGACGGTAAAACCCTTAATCTACTTACATGGGAAGGATACGCTGACCCTAAATTTGTAAATGGATTTGAAGAAAAGTATGGAGTCAAGGTAACTGTAACTTATTTTGGATCAAGTGACGAATTAGTTTCAAAATTGAAAGGTGGGGGCGGAAATGTATACGACGTCATTTCTCCCTCTTCCGACGTAGCTGGTTATTTAGTCAGAGAGGGTCTAGTTGCTCCGATTAATCTGAACAATGTACCTAATTATAAAAACTTAGCAGAAAAATTGAAGAATATGAACGATGTCAAAAAGGGTGGAAAAGTATATGGTGTTCCGTTTACTTGGGGACCAGACTCTCTCATATATGATGCAGACGTTATCAAAACGCCTCCGGAAAGCTGGAAGATATTCTGGGATCCCAAGTATAAAGGCAAGGTTTCTTTGTGGGATGACATTTCGAATATTTATCTCATTGGACAAATGATGGGACTCGACAAAAAAGATCCAAGCGCACTCTACAATATGTCTGATGCACAACTTCAGGAAGCTAAGAAAAAGCTGATTGAATTGAAACCCCAAGTTCGAAAATATTGGGCTACTGCTGGTGAACTCAACGATCTATTCTCAAATAAAGAAGTGGTGTTAGCGGTAGGTTGGCCTCTAACTCCCAAGGCAGTTAATGCATCTGGGCGTAACTTGAAAGAGGTCATTCCGAAAGAAGGAATTACGGGTTGGATAGATCGGTTAATGATCGTTAAATCCTCTCCAAACAAAGAATTGGCTGAAAAATATATCAATTATGTGATTGATGAGAAGGTTCAAAAAATAGTGGCAGATGTTACCGGTTACGGAGTTGCAAACAAGAATGCAGCTAAGTATATGACTCCTGAACAAGCAAAATCGATTCATATTGACGATATGGATAACTACATGAAAAAAATTAACTTCTGGCAGGAAGTTAAAGATCGCGATAAATATAACGAGATTTGGAATGAAATCAAAGCCCAGTAATGTAGAATATGGCGGCTTCGGCCGCCAGACATTTTCCCAAAAGGAGAGAAGGAACCCTATGCTAAAAAACGCAACCGCCGTATCAGTGGATAAATCCGAAGTCAGATCTGTGACCCCAAAGCGTTTTTGGAATCCA
Source organism: Polycladomyces subterraneus (assembly GCF_030433435.1). Classification (NCBI taxonomy): domain Bacteria; kingdom Bacillati; phylum Bacillota; class Bacilli; order Caryophanales; family Thermoactinomycetaceae; genus Polycladomyces; species Polycladomyces subterraneus. Next base: position 9,198 of record NZ_JANRHH010000040.1, on the reverse strand, counting down.
CGCCTCTTGATCTTATTGATTCCTCCGATCATTTGGCTGTCAGTCTTTTTGTTTGTGCCGTACATTACATTATTTATCAATAGTTTTTGGAAGGTAGACTTTGGGACAATTGTTCATGACTTTTCATTTAGTAACTATACCAAGTTTTTTACGAACGAATTATATTATGGGACACTTCTAAAAACATTGAAAATAGCGTTTTGGGTAACTTTGTTTAGCATTCTCCTCAGTTATCCGTTAGCTTACTTCATTAATTACAAAATCAAAAAAAATAAACAATTGATGTACACGTTAGTGATCATCCCGTTATGGGTGAGTTATCTAGTGCGAGCTTATGCTTGGAAGATTGTTTTAGGGCAGGATGGTATTTTAAACAGTTTTTTACTTGCGATTGGTGTAATTGACAAACCGTTAGAGATTTTTTTATACAGTCCATATGCGGTTATTCTGGCGTTAACCCATATCTACACTCCGTGGGTTTTAATGTCTATTTATACATCGCTGGAACACATCCCTCAAAATCTTATAGAAGCATCCAAAGATCTTGGAGCCGGTCGATTCCGCACTTTTTTTAAAGTTGTTTTACCGTTAAGTATGCCTGGAGTGATAGCAGGTGCAACATTTGCTTTTGTATTGACAATGGGAGATTTTCTGGCTCCCCAATTGTTGGGGGGAACGAGCAGCATGATGATCTCGAACGTTGTTTATAGTCTGTTTGGTGTAGCCAATAACTGGCCACTAGGATCTGCCATTGGAATTATTACCTTGATCATTGTAATTGGCATACTAGAGATGGCGCACCGCTTGGAAAAGAAAACGGCAAGTTTTTAGGGCAGTACGAACAATTAGGAGGTATTTAAGTGGGAAAACAATTACGAATGGACGGGATTACGGCAAGTCTATGGATCGCAGCTATCCTGATCTTTCTGTTTATTTACCTGCCGATGATTGTGGTGATTGTTTATTCATTTAACGGAAATGCAGTCAATTCGTACCCAATTACAAGCTGGTCAACAAAATGGTACAGAATTTTATTACAAGATGTGCCATTGCTAAATTCTTTATGGAATAGTCTCATGGTTGCTGTTTCCGGAACATTAATTGGATTGATTCTTGGCGTTCCCTCCGCATTTGCTGTGGACAGATTTAAGTTTCCGGGAAAGGTCTTATTTGAGAGAATCGTCTTACTCCCGATGATATTGCCGGGTATTATTACCGGTGTTGCAATGATGAGTTTATTCATCCAGATAAAAATGGAGCTGTCGTTAACAACAATTTTATTAGGACATGGCACATTTCTCATTGCGGTTGTGATGACTCAAGTATACGCAAGGTTAAAAAGACTGGATAGATCGATTGAGGAAGCTTCTATGGATCTTGGAGCCTCAAGACTACGAACATTTCTTCTTATAACACTTCCGAATATTAAAACAGCCGTTATTGGAGCCGCGCTGTTGTCGTTCACGCTTTCACTCGATGAAATTGCAGTCAGTTACTTTCTAACAGGAAGAGAACTAACCTTACCGGTACAGATCTGGGCGATGCTACGACGAGGGATAACACCGGAAGTTAATGCCATATCAACTCTCATCTTTGTTTTTTCCGTCATTATGATTGTCATTGTTACACGATTAAGTGCCGAAAAAGACTGAGTTGTAAAAAAGCATAAGGGGGAGGGGGATTAACATGAATACTATCGTTGAACTTCAAAAGGTAGAGAAGGGTTTTGGAAATAACCTAGTTGTTAAGGGGATTGATCTCAATGTAAAAAGGGGAGAATTTCTCACCATACTTGGTCCTAGCGGTTGTGGGAAAACCACGACCCTTCGGATGATTGCGGGATTCGAGGAACCAGACGCGGGACAAATACTCTTGGAAGGACAGAATGTAGTAGGAATCCCCCCATATAAGAGGGATGTTAATACAGTTTTTCAGAGTTATGCGTTGTTTCCCCATATGACTGTAAATGAGAACATTGCCTACGGACTAAAGATGAAAGGTGTATCGAAGTCCGAAATAACCACAAGAGTGAAAGAGGCACTTCGATTAGTGCAATTGGAATCGTTTGGTGATCGTAAGCCAAGGCAGTTAAGCGGTGGTCAGCAACAGAGAGTGGCGGTGGCAAGGGCTTTGGTCAATAATCCGAAAGTAATTTTGTTGGATGAACCTCTCGGTGCTTTAGATCTTAAATTACGAAAACAAATGCAGATGGAGCTCAAGCATCTTCAACAGAAACTAGAAATAACGTTTATTTATGTAACTCACGATCAAGAGGAAGCCCTTACGATTTCAGATCGAATTGCAGTTATGAATGAGGGAATTATCGAACAAATCGCATCCCCGAAAGAAATTTATGAGAGACCTCAAACAAAATTTGTGGCTGACTTTATTGGAGATACAAACTTATTAGAAGTTAAGATAACTGATATGACGGAAAATAGTCTTGTGTTAGATTTTTATGGATTTAAAGTCGGAGGCAGACTTGGAATTAACCAGAATGTGTCGGACTCGATGTATTTATCGATAAGACCGGAACGGGTTCAATTAGTGAAAGAAACACCCGATTTGTCTTATTCATTGCCAGGTGTTGTAGAAGAAACAGTCTTTGTTGGATCTTTTATACGAACGATTGTACAAATAGCAAAAAGAGATCGGATTGTGGTGATGACTCCGAGCCAAGGAAAACAAATCTTTCAAACGGGAGAACGAGTATGGGTTACTTGGAGAGAAGAAGACGGAATCGTAATTGGGGCGTAATGGCTAATAAGACGTTTCATCCTTTAAGAAGTTGAAAAAGCTAACAATTCCATGGTCCTTTAAGAAGAATGTATTCCTTGTTTCAATCAGCCAATCACTGAGATGAGTGAAGACTATGCTGGACAAGCGGTTGGCATTGAGAGGAGGGAAATGATATCAGTTGTTTATTGACGGGAAATGGGCGAAGTCGGAAAACGGCGCTTTCTACGAGGTGACCAACCCCGCCACGGGTGAAGTGGTGGGGACAGTGGCGGATGCCACGGCCAACGATGTGAAAAAGGCTATCGACGCTGCCTACCGGGTGTATCAAAGTGACGTTGTCGTTGAAGGTTGTAGACCCAACTGACAAGGATAACCATGGCGGCCCGTGATCAGTGAGGCAAAAGCCACACGTACTCACAGCATGCATTCAGTAAGTCGTTAAGCGATATCCGATCGCCGGGATAGACTTCAGGAGATATGTATCTCCTAGAGTTTAAACACTTCATTTTCTAAGCCGGGGAAAACCCCGGCTTTTGATACCTTCACACCCAGAATTTTGACCTCTCCAACGTCATCACTCACGCAATTTTCTCCACCTCAGCCGTAGATCCTCTCTGGTTGCCTGGATATAAATCATTGTGGTGTCCAAACTGTCATGTCCCATGATTTGTGCCAGCCGTATATATTTTTGGATCAGGTACCGCAGGGCTCGTTCCGTCAAACGCTGGCCGGTCTTCTTCGACGAAAACAAATACTCGGTGTCGGCCGGCAAAGTCTCAAAGTATACGGTCAATGCTTCCCGGATTGTAGCGTTAAGCGGCACCTCCCGCTGTTTGTTTCGCTTCCCTGAGCGTACCACAAGCGTCCCGCTTCGTTTCCCGATCGTCACATCCCTAGGCTTCAGGTTACACACCTCCATCGTGCGCAGTCCTGTATGTAACATCATCAAAATTATTGTCTGGTCCCGCGATCCATGTTGTTGAACGGCTGCCACTAGGTCGTCTCCTTACTTATCCGTCATCTGCCGTGTTCTCGTCTTCTCCTCGGGAACCAGCTTCACTGCATCCGCCACATCGATCTTCACTACGCCGGTCTGCTGAGCCCAATCAAAGAATCGCATCACAGTGTTCAATCGTCGGTTAATTGTCGCCGGCTTTAAGTGTTGATTCAATTGCATATACTCCCGGTACCGGATCAACGTTTTTGTCGCGATTGCCGCGGGGTGAAACAACGTTTGTCCTTCTTGTACCCCGGATATGTCCGCTAATGTATATTAGCGGTTATATATATATGGGGCGGGTTGCTCTTTTTTCAACTAAAGATAAGATAAAACGACAGTACGGGATGCTCAATGGGGCATCCCGTTTCTTTAATTGCGGAAAACACTAGGGGTATCCGCCCGGTCAGTCACAGGTACTTTTAGTGCATGTTTACAAAGTACTACTGCATAGGCTATTTTCTTGTGAATCTAAGCGTTTGTGGTAAAACATGCGCTAAAAAAATCCAGGAATATTCTTTGTTGCGACTTCCTTTATTTCCCTGTTTATTCAATCAGGCTCAAGGGGATGGGGTATGATAAGACATAGGAAAGGGGGGATAACGTGGGAATTTTCAGCGGTGGAGACAATGATCGTGGTCATATGAAGCAGGTGGCGGAGTTTTTGTTTGAAGGAGAAGAAGTGTTGCAGACTTACGGCTTGTTGTTGGATTTCGTCGCGTTGACGAACAAGCGCATTTTGTTTGTGGATAAAACCGCGATGAGTCGAAGAACAGCTGTGATTTCCATCCCCTACTCCAAAGTGGAGGCGATCTCGATCGAAAAAGGGAAGCTCTGGTCACTGTCCAACCGGGTCGAAATTCAAACAAAGGGACGGACATATGAGTTAGAGTTTCTCAAAGGAGCGGATGTGATGGGGTTCTACCGGACCCTGGCCCGGATGATCTGTTAGCCGATCAAAAAAGGTTCGTTCCCTTCATACTCGGGAACGAACCTTTTTGTCTAAAAGTATTCTTGGTACGGGGTGAGGTCGATCTGCTTCTCCTTCAGGGTGCGAATCAGCCATTTGTGATCCCGCTTCGGCGTCGCCTGGATGTATCCGCGGATAATCAGGTCTTCAGTGATGCGGTCGGCGTTTTCCTTTAGCGCCAGCTCGCCGATTTTACCCGTAATTGTCTGACGAGCAGTATCCCGGAACATCTTGGGAACCGGACGTACCAGGTCCTCCAGCAGTTCTTTTTGTTCATCCGACCACATGTGCCGCGTTTTTTCGATATAATAAGCTTGCCATTCCAAGATCGATTTGCCGTCTTCCTTGGGCATGCCTTTGAGAAACTTGCGGAACATGAAATAACCGCCGATCGAGAGAAATCCGATCATGATCATGACCCAAATGATGACGGCCCATGTCATCCAAACCGGCATCGTACCACCTCTTTCGCCAACGTCGGTGGTCGGTGTATCTTTGTTGTCGTCGAACCTCATTATATCCGGACTGTGTGGGGTTGTTCAAGCTGAGCAGGCGATAAGAATCAATTGATAAGGGGATGATGGGATGCAGGTGTTGATTGCCTCCGATTCTTTCAAAGGCAGCTTGTCTTCCGCACAGGTGGTGGAAGCAGGGCGTATGGCGGCGGCGCGTGTGGACCGACACATTGAAGTGACAGGGTTGCCGATCGCTGACGGCGGGGAAGGAACAGTGGATTGCGTGTTGCAGGCTGTGGAGGGGAGACGAATCTCAGTAAAGACGGTAGATCCGTTGGGTCGTCCGATCACCGCTGATTTGGCCGTGGTGGGACAAACGGCGATTGTGGAACTGGCTTCGGCTTCAGGATTAACAATATTGTCTCCCGCGGAGCGCAATCCGTATCAAACGTCTACATACGGGACGGGCTTGTTGATCAGATATGCATTGGATTTGCCCGAAGTCCGAGAAATCCTGGTGGCTATCGGCGGCAGTGCCACCAATGACGGCGGACTAGGCATGGCACAGGCACTCGGACTAAAGGCATGGGACGTAAATGGAAGACCGGTGAAACGAGGTGGGCAACATGTGGGAGAGGTGGCGAAATTGGACACGAGTGAGATGCATCCACGGCTGAAAGAGGTGATGATCCGCGTGGCTTGTGATGTGGATAATCCTTTGTACGGGGAAAATGGTGCCTCCCATGTGTTTGGTCCGCAAAAAGGGGCGACACCCGAGATGGTAAAGACGTTGGATGCGAATCTGCGCCGGTTGTCCGATGTGATACGACGTGATTTGGGTGTGGATGTGTCCCGTCTGCCCGGAGGAGGAGCGGCTGGGGGGACTGGTGCAGGTTTGGCTGCATTTTGTGGAGCGCGACTGGAACCGGGAATTGAGTTGTTGTTGGATGTATGCCGGTTTGACGAGCGGATGAAAGAAGTGGATTTGGTCATCACCGGTGAAGGACGGACGGATCATCAGACTCTGCGGGGAAAAGCGCCGGTCGGTGTGGCCAAACGTGCGAAGCGGTACGGAAAGCCGGTGATCTGCGTGTCCGGAGCATACGATCCCGCAATGGTAAAAGAGTTGAGAGCGTGTGGAATCGATGCCGTGTTTAGTCTTTGCCCGGGGCCAACGGATGAGGAAAAGGCGTTTGCTCATGCATTCGAATGGATGGTGTCTACGCTGGAAAACGTCTTTGGTTTGTTGTTGGGTATGAAAGGAGACAAGCGGTGAAAAAGAGATCTACTACGATTCCAAAGGAAAAGCTCAGGAACTAGTAGTTTAACTCCTCCTCTTTTTTATTCGACGGACCAGTCGACGAAACCACGACTGGTCTCTTCCTTCTTCCTCTTCCGATATGCCCTCAGGCGGCAAGTCCCATATGGATTTACGCTATGAGTTAATGGCTAATGGTTGGACACTACATTGTGGGTTTGCCCAGCTTTTATGTGGGTTGTTTTCTGATTCTCTATCACCCTCTCGGCCCTTCTATTTTGGCCCTGTGAGGTGTCTGTTTTTCTTTGAAGGGTTATCCCACGCCAAGATTATTATGTCACATTAAAGTTATGAATTATTCAGGGGGTACCGCTGAAGGGTGTCCTTTCATTGAACGGGTCAATTCTGGATGAAAGCTTTTTGTTTCCACACCATGAGTGCTTATTTCAACTCCGTCAGATTTCCGGGCCCCTGGACACAAATCAAAAAAAGGAGCGTAAATCACGCTCCTTTGTAAAACCCGGCCAATGATTTTGCAAATTCGATTGGCTTCGTCATTACTTGGCGGAACATTGGGTAATTTCCTGGAACATATATTGGCATTTGAAGATAGTGACATTTATTGATTTCCAAGATCCATATCTTTCTATTGGGATCTACTACTACATCGAACCCCACATCGCCAAACAAGCCGAACTGGTCAATCTTGGAACAAGCCTGTAAACAAATCTCCTTCATTTTTTGCTCGATATCGACCGCTTCTTGTTCCGTCAATTGAAAAACTTGCTCCAGCGCTGCTTTTCCCAGCTTCAATTGACCAGCTTCTCTAAAGTTAGTGGAGATGCTATCCTTGGCTCCAAACCGGGCTAGAATGCCCGAGCAGGTCCATTGTTGAGACCGGTCTTTCTGCATAATAACCCTGAAATCAACGAGGCGACCTTCAGATCGCATGGGAACGGCCTGTTGAATGATGTAGTCTTGGCACCGAAGGTTTTCGATAAATTCGAAGGCCTCTGGTGTGCTGATAAAAGTTTCGTTTCGATCTCTGTCCACGAAATGATACCCTTGTTCCGATTTCCATACCATAAACATACCTGTAGCCTGCTGAGATTCGATTCGTTTTAGATAGACCGATCCAAAGGTATCCAAAATGATATCCAGATCCTTGATCTTCGTTAGTTTTGCTGTGTAGGGCAAATGCTCCCTCAGAGATGGATCCTGGGACAGCCACTCCCAAAGTTCCCACTTGTTAAACGTACGGGAATTAAACACCTTTCCACTGACTCTTTTTAGAAGGTCCTGAGGGATGTCCCGACAAAATACTCTCCTGTAAATAGCGCTCGGATAGGGTAGCCGCTTTATTGTCCAACGGGCGTGTCGGTTTCGGGGACCCGGATCGTAATAGTAGCCCCGGATGGTATGCGTTTTGGTGTCGATATCCTTTACAGTAAAGACATAGATCAGCCCTTTGATTCGTGAGTAATACCGCAAATGGTACGAAAGCCACTTCGGACTTATCATTTTGGGGAGCATGATTGCAATGACGGGCCCGATATTGATCTCTGTTCCTTTGATTACCACCTCATAAGGTAACCCCGTTGGGATTTGAAATGTGCTGAATAGTCCCGGGGACAAGCCAATCGTGTTTGCAGGTAACTTTCGATCCCATTGGATGCGCATCTCTTTTCTTAAAGCGCCGAAATAGAGAGTTACCTTTTTCGGAACGCTTCTATCGAAGAGAGTACCACTGGGAAGCAAAATTGTCCCCGTTTTTTTACCCTTTAGCCATTTGATTTTCATCATGTGCCCCTTGTAGAGAAAGGAGCGTCGTCCGCTCCTGTTATTTTTGGGAAGGTAGAACCCGAGTGGTAATGATGGAGGTATTGTTGTTTGGATCAGGATCGAAGGTCGAAGACCTTACTGTTGCGCGGTTCGTGATAAATCCTGGGATCTGTGGGGAAACCCGGATGGTGACCGATACGGTGGAACTAGCATCTAACGTGCCCAGCTGGAAGGTCAGCACTCGGTTGGATTGGAGGATGTTTACTTGATCTGAAGTTGCTGAGGTGACATTCGCACTATCTTCGTTCACGGTTGCTGAAATGAACTGAACGCTATTTGGGAGTCTATCGGTCAAAGTGACGTTAGAGGCGGCAAATGGGCCCCTGTTCTGGATGATCACGGTGTAGGTTAGGATCTGTCCAACCCTTACCGGGTCTGGAAAATCGGTGGTGGTGACAGACAAATCAGCTCCACTTCTTTCCACGGTGACCGTAAAGGAACAAGTCGCGGTGTTTCCTGCTGCATCGGTAGCCGTACAGGTGACGGTGGAGGTTCCTATCGGAAAGAAGGATCCCGAGGCCGGAGAGCAGCTCACATCAATAGGTCCGGGACAATTATCGGTGACCGTCGGATTGGGATACGTCACGATCGCACCATTTTCCCCTGGATCGTTGGGAACAGTAACATCAGCGGGGCAAGTGATTACAGGTGCTTCAGTATCCTGCACCGTGACTGTAAAGGAGCATGTGGAGGTGTTGCCTGCTGCATCGGTAGCCGTACAGGTAACGGTAGTGGTGCCGACGGGAAAGAAAGAACCCGAGGCAGGAGAGCAGCTTACAGTCACCGGACAGTTGTCAGTGACCGTCGGATCGGGAAATGTCACGAAGGCTCCGCATTCCCCCGGATCATTAGAGATGGTGATATTGGCGGGACAGGTGATTACTGGCGGTTCCGTATCCTGCACCGTGACTGTAAAGGAGCATGTGGAGGTGTTGCC
>NZ_JANRHH010000039.1 GCF_030433435.1 Polycladomyces subterraneus | reverse complement strand
CAGTACGCTAGTTCCTTTACATTCACTCTCATAGTTTTACCCAGTGGGAGTGATTGGTTCGCCACTGGATCCTCATACCATGACGTACACAGGAACAAATCCACTACCAGTGGGATGAGCACCGCTCGTACGTTTGATTATAAAGCAAATTGGTTGCCCTTACCATCCCCAAAAGGGGATGCCGAGCAACGCCACCTTTCATCCCACGATTGAAACCGGGTCTTTCAGGCGACTTTTTCTGTAAGGTGCGCACAAACGACGGTTTCCGACAACAACGACGAGGTTCGAAAGGGGAGAGATGGAAACGCCATCTTCCCGTCGCTGTGCGTACCAACAAACAGGATTATAGCTTGATAATCCTGTTTGAGCTATTCATTTCGCTTTTGGGCGGATACAGTTAAGTCAACATTACTGTTGCATAACATACGATTATTTTGTATATTGTTATATAACAGAATTTTTGACCGTTTGTTTGGGGGAAGTGAAAACCAATGAAAAAAAGCGTCAAAAAAGTATATCAAATTGCAGAATCGATTATCCGCGTATTGGAAATCGGGTTGTCCATTTTTTTAGTCATCGGTATCTTCGTCGAAGGAATTTTGCACGAAAAACAATTTTGGAATGTGACTTACGAAGGTGAGTTGCAGTTAATCTTAATGTATATCATCGGCCTCGAAATCGCCATGACGTTTGTCAAACGTGAACCGAATATTATGGTGGACATCCTGATCTTTGCCATCGCTCGAAAAATGATCATCGATACAACAAAAGGTATCGACTTTCTGTTTGGAGCGTTGGCCATCTTTATCTTATACATCGTCAAATGCTATGGGATCAGCTGTATTTTGCTGCCTGGATATTTCCGGCGAGCAACGAACACTCCAAATATGAATACGCACGCCTCCGACACTCAAAGCTCGGGTTAACCGGGAACACACTGAATATTATTTTGTCCGCCATGCATTGTCGGTATTTTTATCCCGTATTCATATCATGTCCGCTAAATCATAAAAACCGGCTCCCTGTACGACCAGGAGCCGATTAACTTTGGGTTCACCTTGGTGATTCGTTTGAATAAAGAGCCCCGGCCATAGTCGACCAAGGTCGTCACTGGGGGATTGGAGATGAGTTGCCAGCTCCATGGATAAATCTGAATCAGGATCCTTAGGGTAGAGGGAGATCCGTCGATTTTAGGGCCATATCTCAAACCGCTTAGGTACTTTCTTGCAGTACCCCGTATAAGAAAACGGGTCTTTTGTCAGTTTATTCCCATAATCCCAATTGAAGGTATTCAACTAACTGAATCTGGGCCGTTACCTTAAGACGATGATCTCTTTGATACCTCTTCACCGCTTCTTCCAAGCCAGCTCCAAACAATCCATCCATTGGCCCGTGATAGTATCCTGCCGCTCGCAGGCGGTTTTGAACCAAGAGGACCAATGATCCCCTGTCTCCACGAACCAGTGTTTTCGGAAGTCCTTCTCCCAGACCCAGAATCGGACCTTCAATGTATACCCGGGTTCCCAGAGGAATTTTAGGAAACAGCGCCTTGATATCCGGATTTAGCAAGCGAATACAACCGTGGCTGGCGTGACGGCCGATGGAATGGGGCCGGTTTGTGCCGTGGATTCCGTACTTACCCCATGGAACATTTAGTCCCAACCATCGGGGACCAAAACCTCCCCCCAATCTCTAGACTTTTCAACCACTTTCCAGTTTCCGATGGGAGTGGGATATTGTTCTTGGCCGACGCCAACAGGATAGGTATCGAGAATTTGATTCCCATCCATTAGGTAAAGTTTTCTTTTCCATAGATCGATGTGAATCCAAAGATCGTCCCCGGATTGGATCAAACCAAAAACGCTTGAATGAAGAACCAGGCTTAAGGTGAGAGTAACGATCAGTTTCAAAGTTCTTCCACCTGCTTGACAGTTTATAAACAGATTTATCTTATCTTTTAAGACCTCCGGCAATACCCGATGGTCAATCCCCTTCTCACGCGTGATTTTGCTCATCGTGCTGGGAGCCGGCTGATCATCCGAGGAAATAGCTACTACCTTGGCAACATCACCCAGCAAGGAGCGCCGGCAATCCAGACGACCACTCGCTACATACAAGTGAGTCAGGATTAACACTCCACACTGCTAAAGCCGTGGGATTCTTGAGTGGTTAACGCCCTCAGTCCATTTCTGTTTCGGGCAACCCTCAAGCTAGGGCTGTGTCATCAGCCCATCCCACCCGGTTAGCACGTACCCGGATGGGCGGCACACCTGTTACCAGTGTGCTAGGCTACTAACCCTGAAATGGCTTTGGC